>JAUXYG010000128.1 GCA_030694525.1 Legionella sp.
CCCGCCCAGCGGGGAGAAGGTGCCCGAAGGGCGGATGAGAGGCGCTCCAGACACCTCTCACTCAGGGTGATAGGAGCATTTTTATTTGCTTATAGAAAATTCAAAAATTTGCTGTGATTCAAAATGTTTCTCCCTTCTCCCCAAACATTGGGGAGAAGGTGCCTGAAGGGCGGATGAGGGGCGAACTAAATTATACTCATCATGAAAAGATAATACAGTAACCCTATCAGAGCAGAATTCTATTCACTTCGCAAAGAAGCCATAGGCTCTAATTTTGATGCCCGGCGCGCAGGATAAAATCCAAAAAATATGCCAGTAGCGGCCGATACAAAAAATCCTGCAATAGGTGGAAGCCAAAAAATTGAAAAACTCCACCCGCTAAAATAGGCAACGATTCGAGTAAAAACCAAACCCAATAACACCCCTAAAACTCCTCCAATCAAAGACAGAATAACCGATTCAACGAGAAACAAAGCTTGAATCTCACTGTTCTTCGCACCGACTGCCTTACGAATTCCTATTTCCTTTTTACGTTCGCTTACCGAAACCAGCATGACATTCATGACGCCGATCCCGCCCACTAATAGGGAAATCCCACCAATAACGGCCAAAAGCAAAGTAAAAATTTGGCCCTGACTTTCCATGCTGGCAATGATTTGTTTGGCACTACGGGGAAAAACGCTTAATTTAGGAGCGAATGAACTAATCATTTGCTTTATTTCCTCAATTACCTCATCAATTGGACTATCCGGTTTAAGCCAAAAGACGGCATTATTAATTTTGGCATCTTTACTCACCAGACTAATACCCACAAGTGGAATAATGGCAGCCTGATTTATATCTTCATTAAAAAAACCATTTTCCTTCCAATGTTCGGCAATGCCGATAATAGTGTATAAAGATTGGCCAATTCTGAGTTGCTTCCCAACCGGATCGTCCATACTGATTTCTTTGATCTGTTGCGCCAGACCATCCCCTATGACACAAAAATGCTCAAAAGATTCTAAAAAAGAAACAAAATGACCACTACTTAATTTCACATTTATGATGCCCGCAAGGTTTTCATCCGCGCCAATAATCACCCCCTGCATTAATTTACCCTGAAAACTCAGTGGCTGATAAGCTGTACTGTATGGTGCAATCGTAATTACCTGAGGAATACGATCACCGATCTGTTGCCATTGAGCAGCCGATAAAGAATCGGAACCGCTATGTGATTTATCAGGAGATTTTTGATAAACAGATACCGCTAATAAATCGGTGCCTAAAGCCTTAAACTGTTCGAGTGCCTTCTCAGTAGCTAACTGACCACAACTAATTAAAGCAACTACCGCAGCAGTACCAACTAATATCCCTAAAACGGCCAGAAATGATCGTAATTTTGATGCCGTCAAATTGACTAATGCCTGTTGGCAATGACTGGAACATTTCATCTTCTGGACTCCGCGATAATCACGCCATCGGCAATGGTAATTTGCCGTTTGCATTGTGCCGCAACCTGCTCATCATGAGTGACCATGATGATGGTACGCCCTTCTGCATGCAACGTATGAAATAAATTCATCACTTCCGTGCCCGTTTTCGAATCCAGTGCGCCCGTCGGCTCATCAGCTAAAAGAACCTGAGGCTGAGTCACTAACGCTCGCGCAATAGCAACACGCTGCTGCTGACCGCCAGATAATTGTGTGGGTCGATGACGTGCATAGGAGGCCATACCCACACGTTCCAATGCCTCTGTAACAAGTTCTTTTATTTCAATTGGAGAAACGCCTCGATAAGTTAGTGGTAAAGCAACATTTTGCGAGGCATTAAATCGTGGTAATAAATTAAACTGCTGAAAGACAAACCCAATGCTTTGATTGCGGAGCTCAGCAGACTCATCATCACTAAGGCCCGCTACATTTTTATTTTTTAAAAAATAACTGCCTGAATCCGCTTTATCCAATAAACCAATGATATTCATTAGGGTGGATTTACCAGACCCAGACGCGCCCACAATCGCTAATAAGTCACCCTGATTGACATTCAAAGATACCTTTTTTAAAACAGTGGTACTTATTCCTTCAAGCGCATAAGTCTTTACCAAATCCGTGAGCTTGATTAAGGGCTGCTCAATCATATAACACCACATCCCCTTCTTTTAAGCCTGTCTCAATAACCACTGAATCAGCCTGTGCCGGCCCTGTTGTAATAATTCGCTTTTCAGTTGAGCCTTGGGCCAGCTGCAAGGTAACCACGCTATTGCCTTTCTCTCGTTTTACCGCAGCGATGGGAATTAATAGCTGATTATCACTATCAAGAACCAGCTCAATGGCTGCACTCATCCCCACCTTGATCCAGGGCTGTTGTTCTGGAGTTAAGGTATCGACCTCAACCACAGCAGTAAAGGAGGGCAAACCACCGCTGCCGGTGTTGGAGGCTTGTGCATTGACTGCAACCAGTCGTCCTTTAAGCTGATGCTTGCCAAATGCAATCCCGCTAATCGTTGCAATCATGCCGGTATGAATTTTATCGATATCAATTTCAGGTACGTCGATTTCAATACTAATTCCCTTGAGATCGCCAATCAGCGCAATAACTTGACCGGATTTCACGGATGATCCTACATTAATTCGTGTTGCTTTATCCTCACCTGATTTGGGCGGATAAAGCATCACCCCATCACTGGGTGCTTTTAAATGAATTAAATTATGCTTGGAAGTAAGCACTTCACGTACTTTGTCAAAGTCTGCAAGGCTTAAGGCGGATAAGTTTAGTTTATTATTCTCATCCATTTTTTCTAACATTTCCGTAAGCTTTCGGGTTGCTTGCATAAAGGTTACGCGAGCAGTGTCAACTCCCGATTTCTCACTCAAATAATTATTTTTGGAGATAAGGCCTGCGCTCCATAATTCATCAGTACCGACAAATTTCGCCTTGGATATGGAGTAATTATCTTTCGCTTTTAAGTACTCGGTCAGATTGTCGTTATATTGCTTTTGTAATTCGTTAGAATTTAAGGTTAAAACCACATCGCCTTTTTTAACCATTTGACCATAATGAAAGTCCATGGTTTCCACCACTGCTTCTAATGGACTGACTAATGAACTTTCACGCACAGGTTGCACCGTTCCAGTGAAATGAAGGGTTTTATGCAAGGGCATGGGTTTTACTTTATATTGATTGGATGCCACTGCTTTAACTGTATCTTTATTATCGCCACATGAAATGAGGAGCAGGGAAATAAAAGCTACCCATAATGTTTTATTGTACTTGATCATCCGCCATACCTTAGTTTAATGTTCCAGTATTCCAGCGTGGTTCCAAGAATCCTTTGTAATGCTGATAACTGATTAAGATACGCAATCTTTGCTCCGATTAATCCTGATTGCGCTTGAATCAACTGATTCTGAGTATTATTTACATCCAAAGCGGTGGAAATCCCCGCCTGTAATTTTTTCTTTTCCAGATTATAAGATTGCTCGGCTAATCTGACTTGTTTTTGCGCCAACTCATAGCGCTTTGCCAAACTTTGAATGTTATTAATTGTGTTTGTAACCATGGTAATCAGAGCTCTTTTAGCCGCGATTAAATTAATTCTATCCTTTTCCAATCGAATTTTCGCATTGATTAACTGACTGCGGCGATTGATGTCCTTGATGGGTACAGTCAGGGTAACCCGTGCAGACTCTGATGTATTATTACCATTATAAATTCCTCTTAATCCATTATTGAGTCCCGTCACATCATTCACAACCCCGCTTTGAATATTGGCTGCCAGGTCCAGTTGCCATAACTGTTGATTTTTTGCCACTTTATATGCTCGCTCATCGGCACGTAAAGCCATTTTTTGGGCTAAATACTGAACGTTATGATTTAAGGCAATGTCTATCGATTGCTTTAAGTTTGGAATTTTAATTTCGTTTACAGAAACATCGCTTGGTACAGAAAGACGCATGTCTGGATCAAGGCCAATAGTTTGCAACAGATCCTGCGACGCAGTATTGAATGCATTCTCTGCTTGCTCCACCATTAAGCTTAACGATTCAATTTGATAGGATTGTTGTATGTTTCCGGTCGGCTCTAATTGACCTGCTTCAATTTTTTTTTCATTAATTTCATACGATTTTTTTGCCTCTTTAAGTTGCAGGCGCTGATTTTGTAAATTATTACCGCTTAAAATTAAATTTCGATACGCGGTAATCACTTGAGTAACCTGATCCACAACCGATTGTTGTAACCCAAGTATATTCATCCGGTCATTATCCTGGGCATCCAAAAGCCCTGCTTCATTAACAGCTCGCCCAAATCCACGAAGAAGAGGCTGAGTGATGGAGAAATTTAAAACGGGATTTAACGTGTTATTAATGGATACATTATTATCAATGTTTAAAGAGGCCTGGGTGCCATATTTAGTTTTTAAATCGAACTCGGGACTTGCCAGGAAGGTACTTGTTGTCTCGCTTCCCACGCCATTAAACGTAGATTTTTGTACTGATCCGGTGGCTGAAAGTGCATATTGAAGTTCAAACTCATTATTTGCGAGACGTAATTGATACCTTTGAATAATCCGATCGAGCTCTGCATTTTGAATATTAGGGTTATAACGTAATGCTAATAAAATGGCTTCACGAATACTAAGTTGTTTGGTGGTTTTTTTTCTTGCATCAGGAGATGTGGGTAACTCTATCCAATGATGTAACACATACTCTGGATTTTTCATAGCAGCGCGCAACCGGTTGCCAGCCCTATCCACTTCGGGAGTATTTGTTATGCTCCAGGCAGAAAAGCTTAATGCATTAAATATAAATAACAGCAACACCTGTAACAGGATTAATTTTTTACGCAAAAAGTTCACCTATATTATTCTCTGTTATTTTCTTTAACCGGTTCCTATTCTTCAACCGATAACAAATAAGAAATTTATGCAATTCTACCTCGTGTTCCATAACCAGGTACTGAAAATCGTTGTTTGTCCTGCAATCGCATGGCCGTTAATTCCCCTCCCCAAAGACAACCCGTATCGACAGCATGAATTTTAGGATTGGGGCAATTTCCCATTAAAGCTGCCCAATGACCAAAAACCAAATCTACTGCCAATTCTTTGCGGCCAGGTACTTCATACCACGGATAAAGGCCCGATGGAGCTTGTGCTATAGTTCCTTTATATTTTAACTCTAGCTGTCCGGCCTCATTGCAAAAACGCATGCGCGTAAAATAATTAGTAATGACTCTTAAACGATCAAATCCGCTCAGTTCATCTGACCATACATCGGGTTTATTTCCATACATGTGCTGCAAAAAATCCACATACATTCTGTCAGAAGATAACACGTCCTCAAGCTCTCGCGCATAACGCATGGCTTCGGGTAAATCCCAAAATGGAGCAATACCTGCGTGGCACATAACTACATTTAACTCTGCGGAATAACACAAAACAGACTGATGGCGCAGCCAATGACCTAATTGTTCTCCATCTTCCGCGGCCATGATATCCTCAATTGTATCATCATGCCCTTGCCATGGTCTTCCACCAAAAAGTGATCCTAAAAGATGCAGATCATGATTGCCCAGTGTAATTTGCGGTTTAATCGGAAGCTCATGGATAAATCTCAAAACCGCCAGCGATTCAGGGCCTCGATTCACTAAATCCCCCACGAACCATAGTCGATCGGTTTTATCATCAAACTTTATTAATTCAAGTAAACGTTGTAAAGGTTCATAACATCCCTGGACATCACCAATTGCGTAATCAGACACCTGTCTTTGCTCCTGGACTCAATGACGATTGCTCATTGTCTGGAGTTTGCCATTGCCCCGAGGCAGCCAGTTTTTGCAAAGTACTTCCGTTTAATTGAGTTTTATTTATAAATTCCACTGCAGTCATCGACTTGCTACTTGATGTGTGTTGCACTTTAAACGATGCAGGTAATCCAACAGCATATTGGGAAAACACTACCCCAGTTTGCATTTGTTTATCTTGCTCATACCGACTTACTGCACTACCATCCAAACCGGTACTATGCAAACCTAAAGATAAAAAGGCAGTTTGTACGGCTTGCCAATTTTTATATTCGGGATTTTCCCGTACGAAGAGCTGGAACATTTCCTGAGACATCAACATTCCACCAGGTACCATTAATAAAGGAGCTTTATTAATCATAATTCGCCCTTCGTCTAAAGACTTAGTTAGCCAATGAAGAAACTCGACTCCAATTGCCTGCTCCTTATCAATTAATGTCTCTGCGGCCCCGCCAGCAAAAGTACCCGCTCTGCCCAATCGACCACTGCGGTTCGCGTGACCTCTTACCAACAATTCATTAAGATAACGTTGAATTGCCAATGCATCCGCACGAATTAAAATAGCTCCCAAGGTACCCGCAGAACGCTGATCTTCATTAAGAAGCGCAAGCCACACCGCTAATACTTGCGGATCCGATGCTATCCAGACAAAACCACTCATCGGCATTAATTCTTTAGCAATTAACAAATTCAGACGGCAACGAAACGCACTATCTGATTCTTTTTGGAATTCATAATCGTAGTAAGTTCCGGTTTGCGTCAAACTCTCAAGTAAAGGGTTCCATGGTTTTAATGAATGACCACTTGCATCGAAGAGACTGACACGATAATCGATATATAATTTACCAATGCCCTGTAATAACGCTGCAGAAAAAAGAGCATATTGCCATAACTTTTGCTCTTCCGATAAAGAATCGGGACGCTCATGCACCATAAATTCATTAAATAAACTTAAAGCAGCTTCAGTTCTATTCAGCGCATAATCACATAATCCACCAGCGTGTGAAAAATAACTATTGGTCGTTTCAGGAAGGTTTTGACAATAATTGACCAAGCTCTCAATCAAAATAGCGCATAGACTTTCGTAACGAGAAGGTTCCAACCCACTGAAATCTTTCATTTTTTGCAACAAGGATTGCCTTTTTTCTTCTGCCAGAAATTGTGCGGCAGTAACCATCCGGGTTAAATCCTTCAATGATTTAAGAGGTTTTACCGAAGAGTTTTTTCGTTGGCGATGAAACAAGGCAATCTCCACAATATGTTATCCCTTTAATTTTACACTAATTGGAAATAAATTTCGCTAGTTGAACATATTCAGCTACCGAAATTTGCTCAGGTCGTTTACCACCATCAATACCCATATCCATTAATTGGTGGCTTGTGATTAAATCCTTAAGATTATTATTCAGGGTTTTTCTCCGCATGGAGAACGCACGTGCTACCAGACTCTCTAACTGGTTTATAGCAACTACTTCGTAAGGTGATTCCTTATAGGGAATGAGCCGAACCATTGCGGAATCTACCTTGGGGGGCGGATCAAATGCCTCTGGAGGAACATCAAACAAATGGTCGACCTCACAATGATACTGTAACATGACACTTAATCTTCCGTAAGCTTTAGACCCCGGAGACGCCGCCATTCGCAGGACCACCTCTTTTTGCAACATAAAAAACATATCATTGATGTAGGGCGTATAATGCAATAAATGAATTAATAATGGTGTTGAGATATTATAAGGAAGATTACCCACTACGCGTAAATCAGCACCAAACTGACTGTAATCAATAGTTAATGCATCAGCAGAAATTAAAGCGAGCTTATCTTTAGCTATCGGAAGCATTGAAAGATATGCATGCAAATCTGTATCAATTTCAATCGCCGTCATTTTATTTAATTGTCGCAACAGAGGCTGGGTAAGAGCGCCCAATCCTGGTCCAATTTCCAAAACATTATCTTCAGGTTGTGGGTTGATAGCACGCAAAATATCATCAATTATATGTCGGTTTTGCAAAAAATTTTGCCCGAAACGTTTGCGCGGAATATGCCTCACAGAAAATTCACCTTACCCGGTTAAAATTTGAATTATAACGCGCTTAAAGGACTTATCCTAATCCCTGCGTACAATTAATGTCATTCACGACTTATTATTTTGTATCTTCATCTACTAGGCATATGATTCTCAATAAAGACACGTATTGAAGTAACGTTTAAGATTCCCTGGATCCCGCGAACAAGTCGCGGGACGTAGGTGTTTTGGGTCTCATCTAGCTTGTCAATTTAGTTAGTGCGCCTATTCATGACTACGCCTTATTCACCACTGCACGTATCCTTCACTACGCCAATTCAACCCTACGTCTTATTCACCACTGCGCGTACCCTTCATTACGCCAATTCAACCCTACGTCCCGCGACGTGTTCGTGGGTTCCAGTGGTTAAAAGCAGGGCTAAAAAACTCAATTGATGTAACGCTTAAGATTTCCTGGATCCCGCGAACAAGTCGCGGGACGTAGGTGTTTTGGGTCTCATCTGGTTTGTCAATTTAGTTAGTGCGCCTATTCAGCGCAGCACCTATTCACCACTGCACGTATCCTTCACTACGCCAATTCAACCCTACG
>JAUXYG010000129.1 GCA_030694525.1 Legionella sp.
ATCTATTCGTGAGAATCTTTAGAGAGCAAATAATAGTTTTAAGTAAGAGGCAAGTTCAACAAGGAAACTTGAATATATCCCCTCCAAGAAGGGGACATATTCAATTAAAAAAGAATTAGACGGTAAAGGGATCACGCAAAATAATAGTGGAATCACGTTCAGGACCAGTTGATAACATATCAATAGGAATTCCTAAAAGTGCCTCTATTCTTTTTAGATAAGCAATTGCATTTGGAGGTAAATCATTCATTACGGTAATGTCAGCAGTGTTTTCCTGCCAACCAGGCATATCTTCATATACCGGAATCAAACCTTCAAAATCATCAGCAGCTTGCGGAGGACGTGACAGTAAATTACCTTTGCTATCCTTGTAACCCACCGCAATACGTAATACTTCCAGACCATCAAGTACATCCAGTTTGGTAATACATAAACCGGTAATACTGTTTAATTCAATAGAGCGTTTCAGTAACACGGCATCAAACCAGCCACATCGTCTTGGACGACCTGTAACTGCACCAAATTCCTGACCGCGTTCAGCGATACGCTTACCCGTCTCATCCATTAATTCAGTAGGAAAAGGACCACCTCCAACCCTTGTGGTATAGGCTTTGGTTATTCCTAAAACATAATCAAGATATCTGGGACCAAATCCGGCACCGTTGATTACCGAACCGACACAGGTATTAGACGAAGTAACAAAGGGATAAGTACCGTGATCAATATCAAGGTACACTCCTTGCGCCCCTTCAAATAAAATATTAGCACCCTTTTCTCTATGTTCATGCAACTCTGCAGATACATCACATACCATGGAGCGTAATTGCTCTGCCCACTGCAAGGCATCATCAATCATTGGTTGCAGCTCTAAGGCAGGTTGTTTGTAATATTGAGTTAAAATAAAGTTATGATAGTCCATTAAAGAAGCCAGTTTTTTCGCAAACCGATCAGGATGAAACAAATCACTAACTTTGAGAGCACGGCGCGCAATTTTATCTTCATAAGCAGGGCCAATACCACGTCCGGTAGTACCAATTGCGGAATTACCCATGTGCAACTCACGAGCCTTATCCAGCGCGATATGACAAGGGAGTATTAGAGGACATGCAAGGCTTATACGTAATCGTTCACGTACATTGACGCCTCTCTCTTCAAGTTCATTAATTTCTGAGAGCAAAGCCTGAGGAGAAAGGACAACTCCATTGGCTATGTAGCAGGTGACATGAGGTCGCAGCATACCGGAAGGGATTAAACGCAAAACCGTTTTGACACCCTTGATTTTTAAAGTATGACCTGCGTTGTGTCCTCCTTGGTAACGAACAACAACCTGTGCATCTTGAGTTAGCAAATCGACAATTTTACCTTTGCCTTCGTCGCCCCACTGTGTACCTAAAACAACAACATTCTTACCCATTGATCTACTCTTAGTCCACAAAAAAAAGCCGATTGAGATTGTAACCCGATTTCAGCAAAATCGGGCATTATAATTACTTTTTAACTACGCTGCCATCACTTTTTGGCATTGGCTGCTTAAAATAGTCAAAAAAGGAACTGCTTTGGTCTAAAACCAAAATGTCTTTTTTGCTATTGAAGCTGTTTTCATAAGCCAGCAGACTGCGGTAGAGAGCAAAAAAGTCTTTATTTTGACTGTAGGCTTTAGCATAAATGGCTGCTGCCTGAGCCTGCCCCACAGCCCGAACCTGTTGGGCTTTGCTTTTAGTTTTTGCTAGCAAAACAGTCACATCTGCATCAGCTTTAGCTTGAATTTGTTCCGCTGCTGCTTGCCCGTCAGCCCGATGCCTGTTCGCAATTTTTTGCATGTCTGCCCGCATGCGTTGATAAATTGCGTTACTGGTGTTTGCCGGTAACTCAATCCCCTTAATCCGTACATCAACTACGTTAATTCCGAGCTCGCCAGCCTGTTTTTCTGCCGCTGTACGTAAAAGCTCCATGACATCATCACGTCCTCCGGATACTGCTTCAGATATGGTGCGTTTACCAAATTGAGCTCTTAATAAAGTATTGAGTTGCTGTTCCAGCAAGGTTTCAGCCTTAAACTCATTACCGCCTGTAGATTTAAAGTATTGTGCCAAATTAGTAATTTGCCACTTTACGTAATAATCAACCATCACATCCTTTTTCTCTTTAGTAACGATACGAGTTGATTTGATATCCATAGTTTGAATACGAGTATCAAAAATTCGCACACTTTCGATAAAAGGTGTTTTAATGTGGAGCCCGGGATTTAAAACCTTAACCTTACCGGTTTCTGAATCATTAACCAAACGTCCCAAACGCAAAATAATACCTTGTTGACCTTGAGTGATGGTAAATACACTGGTCAAAACAAGTAAAAGAATAACAAAAGCCAATATACCCAGGGTTGTCTTGGTAGCATTCATCATTAATCCCTCCCTTGACTGTAAGTAGGACGGGTTAAATCACGGCCTGCAACAATTAAACTGTCCTCAACATTATCATTGGCAACATCACCAGTAAGCAATTTCTTCGCAGAATTATTAACGATATTCTCTTGATTACCCGCTAACTTATCCAATGGTAAATAAACCAGATTACCTGCCTTTCCATCCACAATGATTTTACTGCTGTGATTAAATACTTTTTGCATCGTATCCAGATACATACGTTCTGCCATAACTTGAGGTGCAAGCAAATATTGGGGCAACAGGGCCAAATATTCTGCAACCTCGCCTTGTGCACGTAATACAACCTGTTGCGAAAATGCTTCAGCCTCTTGTTCGATACGACTGGCATTACCTTCTGCAATGGGAACCACTTTAGCGGCATAAGCAAAAGCCTGTTCTTTAAACCGTTTCTCATCTTCCTGAGCTTTAATCGCATCGTCGAAAGCATCCTGAACACTTTCTGGTGCGCGTGCGGGTTGCGGTGAAACGTTTACAATTAATATACCTGTCTTATATAAAGCCAATGTTTTGACCAGGGTATCTTGCACGCTATTACCCCAAACCTCACGGCCCTCAGTAATAATTTGATCCAGGGTAGTAGTACCTACAACCTGTCGTAACGCGCTTGAAGTGGCCTGTTGTAAGCTTTCTTCCGGATTAGCAACATTAAATAAATATTGCTGTAAATCCCCGATACGGTATTGTACGGCTAAAGACACCGCCACCAGATTTTCATCACTGGTTAACATTTGGGCTGAATAAGAATAATCGAGAACTCTATCCACATTCATCACTACTTTGGAATAGATAATACGAGGAATCCAATGAGGACCAGGACCCACAGTCTCAACATATTTACCAAAGCGTAAAATTGCTGCCTGTTCCGCAGGATCAACAATAAAAATCCCGGATAATGCCCATAAAATAACAACGACTCCAGCAATTATAAGCGCCAGGAATCCACCACTGGAGTTACCTGTTGTATTATTCTCGGAGTTATTTCCGCGACCGAAAAACGTTTTTTTAAATTTTTCCTGAATTCGTTTAAACGCCTCATCCAAATCTGGAGGCTGATCCTTACCTTTCCATGGATCCTTGCCCTTTTCCGGCTCATTCCATCCCATGCGCTACTCCTGGCCAATAAAATAAAGTTAGAATTCTAGGATGGATGGAAAGTTTAAGCAAGTAGATACTGTTTTGATTGTCCGCTCAAAACAATACCTACTCTTAAGATTTAAACAGAACTTAAAGAAAAAGGGCTAATCTCTGAATGAATCTCAGGAACTACCCGAAACATCTCGTTCCATATAATTGCAGTTCGACTGGAGGGATGTCTTGCAGCATAATCTGTAACTGTTTGCCAATCACAACCCCGAGCTATCATGCCACGCATGTTACTCCAGCGATTGGGGATTCTTTGACTCTCATAAGCTTCAGTATACCGTCTAACAAATTCTGCATATAATTTCACTGGATTATCTTTGACCGATAAAGGTTCTGAAGCTTCAATCAGCACAGATTCTGGATCTGGGTCAATAAAATTGTTGTCTTTTCTGATTATCAAATCCTCAACCATCAACGCGGCAGTACTAGGCATACCAAATAAATGACGCATAGCACTTCCCCAGGAGTGATCTGCATAAATGATAGTATGAAGCACACTCTCCTTGAGATGGCAGCGATTTACAAAACTATCGACTAAGTGTTTTTTATCTTTTAGATAATCATTTACTGAATTAAGGAGCGTAATCCGATTTGCATTTAGCAAATGCCGCATTAACTGATTTCTGGGAGGCTCAGCACCTTGGCATAATAGCATAGCAATACCAAAAATGAGCTTGTGATTTTTAGGTTCTTTTATTAAATGCTCACATAGTTCCTCAATCGCAGTATGACCTGTTTGGGTATTTGGGTAAAATCGTGCATTTTCCAAATCAAGCCCCAGTTTTTCCACCGGCAAATCGAGAAGAGCATTAAGTGCCTCAATACGTTTCAAATATGCTGCCAAATGCAGGGGTGTATCTCTCATGGTTCCGACAGGACTATCTAATTGGGCCCCTTTATCAGCGAGAAGTCCTATTCCATCAGGATAATTTAGCATCACTGCCTGGTGAAATGGTTGAACAGCGCCGAAGTCGGGATGCATTCTATTAACTTCATGAATATTAATGGATTTTTTCAAAATGACTTCTAAGAGTTGCGTATTTCGAGTTTTAAGAGCCAGTGAAATGAGCAAATCTCCATCACTATCACGTGCGTTTAAATTAAGTTTAAGCGTCTCATTTTTTAAAAGGTGATAAGCGAGTTTCAATTTTTTCTCGTTTATCGCTTTGTGAATAGGTGCACCCTGATTAATATCTGATAAAACCGCGACGTGGGTTATCATATTAATAAGACTAAACGCGTGATTCTTCTCCTCCTCAATCTCTGAACTTAATTTCTTTTCCTCATAGACATTGATTAAATAGGTTAATACAGTAACCTGCTCTCCATTTGGTTTAACCCAAAAATAATGACGAAGAAAATCAGGTTCTGCATTCTGTTTCCTCTGAATAAATCCTTTAAAGTGGTCAAACCCCAGGTTTATAGCCTCATCTATTTCTTCTTTAAAATCCATAATCATATTCCTTTAATTAAAGCAGGTATGGTTCACTCAACAAATAGTGATCTCTTTCGCTGGACTATTCAAGAGCAAATTTAAATTCATAGATCGTACTTCAATTGTATAGCCGGTCATTGGATGATAGGAGAAATAATCCTGCTATGATTAATTGCAGAACAGCTATTCAGCACTATTTTGTTTTTTATTATAGATAAGATCCCAAACACCATGCCCCAAACGCTCTCCCCGTTGTTCAAATTTGGTTAAAGGTCGAGATGCCGGTTTGGGTGAATAATCACCCGGTGCTTGTTGATTTGCCAGTGCAGGTTCTGATTCTAAAACCTCAAGAATATGCTCTGCGTACTCTTGCCAATCGGTCGCGCAATGAATAAATCCTCCTGGCTTAATTTTTTTTACTAAAAGGCTTATAAATTCTTTTTGAATCAACCGACGTTTGTGATGGCGCTTTTTATGCCAGGGATCAGGAAAAAAAATCTGCACACCTGCCAGCGAATTATCAGCCAGCTGATTTTGAAATACCTCAACCGCATCGTGAGCTACTACACGTACGTTAGCAATTTGATGATCATGCAGGTCCGCAACCAGACTTCCTACGCCCGCTTTATGAACTTCTATACCAATATAATTAATATGTGAGTTTTGCTGCGCCATGGTAGCTAAAGAGGTACCCATGCCGAAGCCAATTTCTACTACGGTATCCGCAGTTCTTCCAAATTCACGAGCAAAATCCCAAGTTAATTTATCACTCGGCAACTCATAATCAGCCAACCAAAGATCCAATCCCTGCTGTTGCCTATTACTTACTCTTCCGGCACGTAAAACATAACTTTTGATCTTGCGATGCATCACAATTACTCAAATTTTTAAAGGAAGGGATTATACTTGTTTTGCCTAAAAATTCTACCACACTTCCTGATCACCCATTTATTTGCTACTATTAAGTAATGAGGAAATTTTAATTCCTTTATATTCAATTAAGGAAAGCAACGTAAAAATATTGCAATATTTGAGTTTTTTTGTTATAAAACCGCTCTTGTATTTCACATCAGGCTATTTTGTTTAACGAAAGCCCCGAATTTTACAAAGACAACCACTAATAGAACTTATTTGGAGTAACACAATGTCTAGAGTATGTCAGGTAACTGGCAAGCGACCCATGACTGGCAACAAAGTGTCGCACGCTAACAACAAAACCAAAAGACGCTTTCTGCCTAATATTCAGAGCCATAAGTTCTGGGTTGAAGAAGAGAACCGTTTTGTTTCCTTGAAACTCACTACCAAAGGTATGCGTATCATTGATAAATTGGGTATTAAAGCAGTTCTGGATCAAATCAGAGCTAAAGGCGAAAAAGTATAATCAAGGGGATAAACCATGGCAGCGGTCACAGTTAAAGTGAAAATGGAATCCACAGCAGGAACTGGATACTATAAAACCACTACGAAAAATCCAAGAAACCATCCAGAAAAGATGGAATTAATGATGTACGATCCTAGAGTACGTAAGCATGTGCTCTTTAAAGAGAAAAAAGTTAAGTAATAAAACAGAGCCTCTAACAGAGGCTTTTTTATTGCATATAAAACACCAAATGACACCCTCTTATCCATTTCGTGCAGTTATTAAATACCTATTTAATTCCTCTCCCAAATTAAGCCAGTAATACTGGATTATCCTTACGAATCGTTTAAACTGATATTAATAGCAGTGAAAACAAGAGGATTTGAATGAAGCCATCATTGCAACTTAGTATTGGTCAACATCTGACACTTACGCCACAATTACAGCAAGCAATTAGATTATTGCAATTATCGACTATTGATTTGCAACAAGAAATCCAACTCATTGTTGAATCTAATCCCATGCTCGAAGCGACCCAAGTGGAAGAAAAGGATGAGACACACTCCAATACTAATAACTCCAATGATGAATTCGCTGATTTTCAATGGTCACAACTTTATACAAATGCAGGAAAGCGCACTAATTTTGACGAAAACGATTATAATTTCGATAATTTACACTGCACTACTACCAACTTGCAGGATCATCTCCGTTGGCAGCTTGAGCTTTCGCCAATGAGTGATATTGATAGAGTCATCGCCACAACCCTTATAGATACTATCAATGACGATGGTTTTTTAACCAGCTCTGTACTTGATTTACATGCTAGTTTAAATAGCGATGATTTCCCAATTGATTTAGATGAAATTGAAGCAGTAAGGCACAGGCTGCAATTATTCGATCCGGTAGGTTGTGCTTCAGTCAATCTGGCAGAAACACTGATGGTACAACTCGAACAACTTCCTTTAAATACGGATCACTTGGTAATAGCCAAAAAAATAATCAATGAAGACATTGAATTATTGGGTCAGCATAATTATCGGCAGATCATGAAAAATCATCAAATTAGCGAACAGGTTATTGATGAAATTTTACAGATTATTCAACGATTAAATCCAAAACCCGGAAGCTTAATAAATCAGGATATACCTGAGTATATTATTCCAGACGTAACGGTTAAAAAAATTGATGATGAATGGCGTGTGCAATTAAATAATTCCGTTCTGCCTCAACTGAGTATCAACCATCAGTATGCGGCTTTAATACAAAGGGCAGATAACAGTATCGATAATCAGTATTTAAAAAATAATTTACAAGAGGCGCGCTGGTTTTTAAAAAGCATACAAAGCCGTCAGGAAACCTTGCTTAAGGTAGCTACCTGTATCGTAAACTACCAACAGGGATTTCTGGAGTTCGGCGAGGAGGCGATGAAACCATTAATTTTAAATGATGTGGCTTCTGCCTTGGACATGCACGAATCCACGATATCGAGAGTAACTACTCAAAAATTCATGCATACTCCCCGTGGGGTTTTTGAGCTTAAATACTTCTTTTCCAGTCATGTAAATACCGATACTGGAGGAGAATGCTCCTCAACAGCCATAAGAGCTGTTATTAAAAAATTAATTTCAGCTGAAAATAGAAAAAAACCTTTAAGTGATAGTAAAATAGCGCAATTAATTGCAGAACAAGGAATCCAGGTAGCGAGACGAACCGTCGCAAAATATCGTGAAGCAATGGGAATTGCTCCATCCAACGAAAGAAAAGTAATCCGTAATTAATCTAATAAACTGAAGGAGAGGCTTATGCAAATCAACATCACGGGACATCGAATGGATGTTACTCCTGCCCTCAGAGCGTTTACCGAAGAGAAATTCGATAGACTTGAGAGTCATTTTGATCGTATTACCGCTATAAATGTCGTTTTTGATGTCGAAAAATTAAGACAGATAGCAACAGCAACAGTTTTGGTTTCCAAAGGAGAACTGCATGCGAGTTCTGAATCAGAGGACATGTACGCCGCAATTGATACATTGGTTGATAAATTAAACCGTCAACTGATGAAGCATAAGGAAAAAAATCTGGATTATCGGGATCATCGCGATCATCATGGTACCCATCATAAAGAAGAAGAATAGATTGTTATATCCTTTCATCGCTGTGATAAACAGCGATGAATCTTGCGCTTTTTATCAAACAAACTATACCTTAGGGTTAAGTCGTGGTACATTGTTCCCGTTATGATAAAGACTAAAATTACTATTATTAATAAATTAGGTTTACACGCCCGGGCATCTGCTAAATTTGTTTCCACTGCAGCTCGTTTTCAGAGCCATATTGATGTAACCAAAGACTCACAAACCGTTAATGGGAAAAGCATTATGGGTGTCATGATGCTTGCCGCAAATAAAGGAAGTGAGCTTACCCTGGAAATTGATGGTCCTGATGAAATTGCTATGAATGAAGCTTTAGTGCTCTTGATTAATAATTTTTTTGGTGAAGGTGAGTAGATTTAATCGAAGGTTCGCATCCCAGCACCATAAATGATTAAAGACGAGAACCAACTGAATGATTATTCAAGTTTATTTGACTTACGCTTGACTCGCTCCTTATTTAAAGAAAGTGCAGATACAATCACTCCTGATAAGGCGAATAAACTAAATCCAATGAATAAAACAATTGCTGGATTTAATGCAATTGCCACAAATAAAATAATCAATATTAAAATATATAAAAAAGGAACCTTGCCTTTAAAATCGATCTCTTTAAAAGAGTAGTATCGAACATTACTCACCATTAATATCGATGCGGATATCGCAAGCAATGCGGTTAAAACTGAAATAAAATAATGGTGTTGTAGCTCATTTTGATAACACAACCAAACGAAAGAAGCCATAACTGCAGCAGCAGGCGGACAGGGGAGGCCTTGAAAATATCGTTTGTCAGCTGTCTCAAGTTGGGTATTGAAGCGAGCGAGTCGTAAAGCAACAGCAGCCGTATACACAAAGGCTACTAACCATCCAAATTTACCCAATTGACCTAAAGTAAAATTAAATAAAAGCAAAGAGGGAGCAACACCAAAAGTGACCATATCAGAAAGACTGTCATATTGCGCGCCAAAATCGGTTTGCGTATTAGTCAACCGGGCAATGCGACCATCGAGACCATCCGCAATCATTCCAATAAACATGGCTATAGCTGCAGCTTCAAATTGACCTTGCATCGATGAAACCAGAGAATAGAATGCAGCAAATAAACTTGCTGTTGTGAACAAATTGGGCAACAGGTAAATCCCAGAATGATTTTCTTTTTCCATCCGCATTCACACCTCAATAATGATAAAATCAGCTAATCCTACCATAATTAGGCTAAGAACTACTATTTTTAGCCGGATAAGCTAATTATATTTAGAATAGACGTCAAATTTCAGTACAGCAGCATGCTGATGATGTTATACTTAGCATACTGTGTTTATTATGTATAGACTTATGGTCGATTTAAAGAAAAAACATATTGTCATTGAAGGTAGAACGGCGCAAGGGAAAATCTTTCGTCCTCGCGATTGGGCCGAGCGTATGAGCGGTACCCTTGCTAGCTTCAAAAATAGTCGAATACACTATTCTCCCCTGCTCCAACCCAGCGTGAATAGTGAAGGGTATCATTGCGTGTTGCTTGATCCCAAGCTCAAAGAATCCAGTCCGCAAATATACCAGTCTATTCTGGATTTTGCGCGTAACAACAATCTCACGATATGCGGGGAAGAGGACTAAACCATTAAAAACCTTGGCTTTGTTTTACCGCCAATGTCCATCCAACCAGATAACCAATCATTGAATTAAGCATTGCGACCGTATTATCAAAATTAATTGCCAAAATTCCAGCAAAAATAAAAACTAAACCCTTTGGCCCATCTTTACTTCCAGGTTGACTAGAATGAGCAACCAGCACACACCCTCGTACAAACCATAAAATACCTGCAGTACGAATAAATAATCCCACCGCACTATAAATATTCGTCGGATTATACTGAGCATAAGTCAATATGTTTCCAGTTCCAAACGCTGTATTGGCCATAATATTTAATGCGGTAGGTAAATAAATTAATGCGGACCCGAAAAGAAGGTACATCATGGGAGCAAACATTTTCTCTTGAGAAGATGATTGAGCTCTTTTATCAGCAATTTTTCTGAATTTACCTATTGCCGTTAGAAAGAATAATAGACCCAATATATATGCCCCACCAGTAATTAATTTTTGTACTGGGTACAATGATTGGCTAATGTTGCCTATTATTGTGATGAGATCGATACTATTCATATATTAATTATATGTACTCAACTCTTGCAATGCATAATTTTTCCCCTATATTAGGCACTTTATAATAAAAGTTGATTTACGTCATGCAACAAAATACATTTCCAGTCATTTTGGAAGAATCTTACATGATTACTCCAAAAGTGAAGCATTTTATATTTAAGTGTAATTTATCACCCTCCTTCACTTTTCAGGCTGGTCAATTCATTACGGTCCATTTTGAGCATCATGGTAAAAATATAAAACGTAGTTATAGTCTGGCTAATGAGCCAAAACAAGATAACCGCATTGAATTTGCTGCTGGTTATTTCCAAAATGGTCCAGGGACAGAATATCTTTATAGTTTAAAACCTGGTGACACCATTTTTATTAATGGCCCATTTGGCCGATTAACGCTTAAGGATGAAACACCCGGACGCTATATTCTGGTAGCAACCAGCACCGGCACAACCCCTTACCGCGCAATGATTAATCAATTAAAAGAACGTTTAAGACAGAATCCAGAACTCAGTATTGTTATTTTACAAGGCGTACAAAAGAGAAATGAGATTTTATACGCTAGCGATTTTCAAAATTTTGCCCGCGAATATCCCCAGGTAACATTTAGACCTTATCTGAGCAGGCAACAATTAGAGGACGTCAAAGATGATGAGCATTATGGTTATGTGCAACATGCGTTTCCTGGATTAAATCTTAATCCAGAGCGTGATGTGGTTTATTTATGCGGAAATCCAGGTATGATCGACGACGCATTTAATTATTTAAAAGAACAAGGATTCACAATCCAGCACATTATTCGGGAAAAATACATTTCCAGCTAAGATACTAAGCCCAATTTGAGGAGAAAGATGATGATGAACTATGAAGAACTATCTAATACCATGGAGCAGATGCACCAGGACGGTAAAGGTATTTTAGCAGCCGAGGAAAGTAACGGAACCATTGGTAAACGTTTTGCTAGCATAAACACCGAGAACACCGAACAAAATCGCCGTGATTATCGCTTGTTGCTTGCAACGACACCTGATCTGGAACAATACATTAATGGGGTTATTTTATTTGAAGAAACCTTTCATCAAAAAGATGATGCTGGTACTCCAATAGCCGAATTATTTGCTCAAAAAGGTATCATTCCCGGGATAAAGGTCGATAAAGGTTTAGTTAACCTGCCGAGCACTGAGAACGAACAAGTCACTCAAGGTCTCGATGGATTGGTTGAACGTTTGCTTGAGTACAAGAAACTAGGGGCGAAATTCGCTAAATGGCGTAACGTATACTCAATATCCGAACAAACACCTAGCCTGACCGCTATTAAAACGGGGGCCGAAAACCTGGCTCGATACGCTGCCGCGTGCCAATCCGTAGGTATCGTGCCCATTGTTGAACCCGAGGTGTTAATGGATGGTAACCACAGCATTGAACACTGTGCTGAAGTTTCAGAAATGGTATTACATGAACTATTCCATGCGCTGTTCATTCACCAGGTTGAATTGGAACACATGATATTAAAACCCAGCATGGTTACTTGTGGCAAAGAAATTAAACCGTTTAGTGAACCTGATGAAGTTGCTGATTATACAATTAGTGTGTTCCGTAATAATGTCCCTGCCGCCGTTCCCATGATTAACTTTCTCTCTGGTGGACAAACACCACAACAAGCAACAGATAATTTAAATGCCATTAATACAATTGGTCATCAACCCTGGTTACTAAGCTTTTCTTATGGCAGAGCATTACAGGAAGATTGTCTGGCAGCCTGGAGCGGTAAAAAAGAAAATATAGTACGCGCCCAGGACGCTTTATTAAAGCGTGCTCGCTTAAATAGTGCCGCAAGTGTTGGCGAGTATCAAAGCGAGATGGAAACGAATTAATTTATGATAGAGTTGAGTTCTGTATTTATAGGACTCAACTCTTTGTTTAAATCAATTCGAAACGAGCATATAAAGGTAAATGATCCGATAACATTCGCCAAGGCTTGCCTTTTAAACAGGCAACTTCTTCTACATTCATGCCCCTAAAATAGACGCGATCGACACATAATGCGGGTCTAATCGCTGGAAAGGAACGCGCATGCTGGCCCTTGATGGTTACAAATGCCTCTTCAATCCCTAAATCCTCAGCTAACGTTTTTGAAATAATAGTACGCCAGTCATTAAAATCACCCGCCATTAGGATGGGCTCATGATCTGGGACTGCATCTTTAATTCGTTGAATTAATGCCTTGCATTGTTCCGCTCGCTCTGCTTTAAATAGACCTAAATGAACACAAAGCAAGTGAACCGTGCTATCACCAAGCTTTAACTGGGTATGTAAAATGCCTCTAGAAGCGCGATTGATATTAGATAAATTTATGTTTTCATAACTTTCAAAGGGATATTTACTTAAAATAGCATTCCCATGGTGTCCGGATTGATACACCGCATTTTTGGCATACACATAGTGCGGCCAAATATTTTCTGCTATATATTCAAATTGAGGTGAATCCGGCCAGGAGTTAATTCTTTTTTCGCGTTTGTGATGCTTCCCCTGAACCTCCTGTAAAAAAACAAAATCTGGATTTAATCCAGTAATGGCAGATCTCATTTCTGGAAGTAAAAAACGCACTGCCCCTACTCCAAAACCTTTATGAATGTTATAGGTGATTAACGATATGCTTTTCGCAGTCTGAGGCATATTATTCAAATCCTGTCCAACGTCTATAATAAGCATAACACTTACCTCATAAATAACAATTTAAATAAATTAACGTTTCAAGGTAAATCCATGCAGAGCTCGGGAATATAATGAAATTGACTTTTAGAATGAGTATCACATTATGAATGAATTGAAATTAACAATTCCTGGTTTAACCATTGCCTGTAAAGCATGGGGAAATCCTGCCAACCCACCCATAGTCGCCTTTCACGGTTGGCTGGATAATGCCAATAGCTTTGATAAAATGGCGTTATATTTGGAATCTCAGTACTATTTTATTGCTGTTGATTTACCAGGCCATGGACTTTCTTCCCACCTTGCCCCAGGCTCTCATTACCATTTTATTGATGGTGTTTTTACCATGATACAGATCATCAATTCATTAAATTTAAATAAAGTACATTTATTAGGTCACTCGCTGGGGGCATGCCTGGCGAGCCTTGCTGCAGGTATCGCACCAGACCGTTTTTTATCTGTCAATCTCATCGAAGGATTAGGTCCATTTACTCATCCAGCAGAAACCGCTTGCAAACAGCTGTCCAAATACCTCGAGAATTTAACTCATAAAAAAAGCAGTAAAAAAAACCAAGCATTTACCTTCGAAAGTGCAGTTAATGCTCGCGCAACAAAGGGTTATGTATCTTTAGAAATAGCAAAAAAACTGTGTGAGAGAGGGGTAATAGAGGACAATGGCCTCTTTTCCTGGAGGCATGATCGAAGACTGCTTATCCCCTCACCATTACAGATGACCGAAGAGCAAGTACTGTCGTGTTTAAGAGAAATAAGAGTAAAAACATGCCTTTATTCAGCGAGCAAAGGATTTTCTTTTAATTATGATTTATTGCAAAAGCGAATTAAAGCAGTAAGAAATTTAAGCATACACCATTTAACCGGCGGCCATCACATCCATATGGAGCAGCCAGAAGTAATTGCTAAACTTCTGGCTGCCTTTATTGCCGACTAATTAACTTTGAGTAGAGCAAGATTGATAGTTAATCGCTACTTCAGTTAAAGACTGCTTTACTGCGTCCAAAGAGTAATCTAAATCTTTTGCCGCACTAAGGATGCCACATCCGCCTTCAATAAATGATGAATAGGGCGTCCAATAATCCATGTTCGCCTTAACCATCACATCAAAAGCAGTGCGCA
Organism: Legionella sp.; assembly: GCA_030694525.1. Taxonomy (GTDB): domain Bacteria; phylum Pseudomonadota; class Gammaproteobacteria; order Legionellales; family Legionellaceae; genus Legionella. The sequence goes on from JAUXYG010000129.1 coordinate 14,543, forward strand.
AGCTCCATTCTGGCTGATTGGCTAAAATGTAAAACAAATGGTTATATACTCCACTGGAATAATGCACATCCAAACCACCATAATATTCATCAGCGGAATCTATAGATCGGCCATCCTTGCTGGGCTTGTCCATATAACGCAGCGCATCATAACCACTATCTTCCTTCATAATTTCAGGTCCAATTTGCCAGCTACTTTTACCTGCAGAATAATATTCTGCAGCCTGAGCTGCCATATCAGAAAATGCTTCATTCATTCCACCAGACTGTCCATAATATTCCAGACCAGAATGCTGTTCTGTAAAGCCGTGACTGATTTCATGCCCACCAACACCAAGGGAAACAAGCGGGTACATCATCGTATCGCCATCACCAAAAGTCATTTGCTTTCCATCCCAGTAAGCATTTTCATACCCTTTACCGTAATGAACGCGCATCACCAATTGCATGGGAGTGCCGTCAGACTTGGTAAGTGCTTCAATGCCGTACCAGTCATGATACATATGCTTAATAACATATCCTGCATAAAGGGCGTCATTGGTAGGAGAAAACGCTCCATTGTCTTTATCGTAACCATCTGCAGCATAACCCGTCAAATAGGAATAAGACTGATCATCGCTTGATGTTTTACAAGAAAACTCCATGGGTTTGTTTTTAGAATAATACTTATGCAACATATCCACTACTTTGACATCAGTATTTTCCATAAAACACATTTCTTCGGTGTCATTACGAGTGAGCTCGAGTAAAGGTAGATCTTTACCAAAAGCATATTCACCTATTTTACTATTTCCACCATAACCCATACCTTTTACAGAGCTGCGTTGTGTCTTGACATCATCCCAATGTATAAATGGTTTATTCGTCTGAGCATCAATGATTGCCGTAGGTCGCTCTGGAATTCTGTCCTCATGAATAACCAACACGCTTACTTTATAGGCCCAATGTGCTTCATGATTTTCATCGACAAACACCATAGGGGTAACTTGTTCTTCGCTCATTTTTTGGGTTGCATAGCGCTCTTTAAACTTCTGCAGTGCTAAAGCACCATTTTTAACAAAAGAAGCATGGGGACGACCAATCTCATTCATTAGGCCTTTGTAAACAGTTCCATTCATTTGGACGTTATCAGTTGCTTGAACAAGGGATTTGCTATTATGGGTGCTGTGCAGAACCGCATAACCACCGTAAACAGGAAATCCAAGGTATTGCTGCTGCATGCGCACGTGATTAATTTTGTTGTTATCAGTATGTTGTCTTATAAATTGCAGGCTATCTACAGTTACAAGTGAACTTTTTACCCCAGGGAGGGATAAAGTAAAATTTTGGTTTATTTCAGAAAATGATGCTTTTTGCAGGGAAACCGGTTCGGCAGCTTTCACTGGAGCAACCAAGCCTAAAGCTAAAGCAACGGCTAAGGGTGATAGATAATAATTTGATTGCATGGGTAGTAACTCCTTCTAACTATTTCGCATGTCAAAACTCTCTGAGAGTATATGATGTTTATATTTCCCTATAATTTTCAGTTTGAGGGCGGTACTTATATCGAACGTCCTATAACTTACTGCTGTTCAACTTTCAAATTAAGGATGGACTATAATTGATTAATTCCAATACAATTAAGCTCACTGAGCATTTATTCCGTTAATGTAATTATCTGAATAATATCTCAACATTTTTAATTATAAGAGGTCATAACCTATTATTTATTATTAAAAAATGTAAAGCACATCTTTTTCAAACTGTTCCAAACTAGCATAGTTTTATAATTTTTGAAATTATATTTTATTGATGAAAGGAGTTACGCAACTTGTACTTCTCAATTTGTAAAAACTCTGTATTTTATATTCAAAAATCAAGCATTATCTCACCTGATTTTAAAGGATTATTCCGATTCATTGGCTCAAAAATAAACTCCAGATATTAGCATCTTAAAAAGTTGATAAAACACCCATACCGAGCTCGAAAAATAGCCGCAGGCGTAAATTTGGAGAGAGCACAGATATCTCATTACCTGAATGATACGGAGTTATTAAATGAGGCAATCATGTGAGGATCGTGTTGATATAATCTTAGATATATGGACTTATTTAATAAACTAGGGCAAAATCGGCAAAAATATGACTGGCTTGAGCCACATGAAGAAAATTTTAGTATTACACGGCCCTAATTTAAATTTATTGGGAACTCGAGAGCCAACCATTTACGGGTCGACCACATTATCACAGATTGATAATGATCTAATAGCCCAGGCAACCAGAGCAAAGATGATATTAACTTCGTTTCAAAGCAATTCTGAAGCGGAGCTTATTCAAGCCGTCCATCAGGCAGGAACCGATAATATCGATTATATTATTTTAAATCCAGCAGCCCTGACTCATACCAGTATCGCACTACGCGATGCGCTATGTGCCGTTGCAATACCGTTTATTGAAGTTCATATTAGCAATATATTTTCCCGAGAAGCTTTTCGCCATCATTCTTATTTCTCTGATATTGCCAAGGGCACTATCACTGGACTAGGAGTACGAGGGTATTTATTAGGCTTAGACGCAATTATTGAAGAATTAAAGTAGAGAGAGCAAATAATGGATATTCGTAAAATTAAAAAACTGATTGAATTATTAGAAGAAACCGGTATTTCGGAAATTGAAATTAAAGAAGGCGAAGAGTCATTAAGGTTAAGTCGCCACACTACTCATGTGGATATAGCTCCAGCAAGATATGCTATCTCCCCACAGCAACAACCTGTTATCCAAACAGCTCCTGTTGAAGTAAAACCAATTGAGATATCGTCGTCCGGGCATAAGATACGTTCCCCCATGGTCGGTACTATGTATACCTCTCCTTCTCCTGAAACCCCTCCTTTCGTGAGTGTGGGTCAAAATGTAAAGGCTGGAGATACACTGTGTATCGTTGAAGCCATGAAAATGTTTAATGAAATTGAAGCCGACCGTGCTGGCAAGATTGTTGAAATACTGGTAAACAATGGCGCTCCAGTTGAGTATGACCAACCCTTATTTATCATAGAATAGGGAGAATTGGCGATGCTCAGTAAAATTGTTATTGCAAACCGGGGGGAAATTGCCCTCCGTATCCTCCGTGCCTGTAAAGAGCTTGGTATCCAGACTGTAGCTGTTCATTCTGATGTAGATAAAGATCTGCTACATGTTCGCCTGGCAGATGAAACAGTCTGCATCGGACCTGCTCCTGCACAAAAAAGTTATTTAAATATCCCGGCTATTATCTCTGCTGCAGAAATTACAGATGCTGTAGCCATCCACCCAGGTTATGGATTTTTATCCGAAAATGCAGATTTTGCCGATATTGTGGAACAAAGTGGCTTTTGCTTTATTGGACCACGAGGCGATACCATCCGAATGATGGGTGATAAGGTATCAGCGATCGCGGCCATGAAAGCAGCTGGAGTACCCTGCGTACCCGGTTCCGATGGACCGCTTGGTGATGATGATGAACTAAACCTTCAAATTGGACGTAAAGTTGGGTATCCCGTAATCATAAAAGCAGCGGGTGGTGGTGGTGGCCGTGGAATGCGGGTAGTCCATACTGAATCCAATTTGATCAGTGCCATTGCCCTTACCCGCAGTGAGGCTAAAGCAGCATTTAATAATCCTATCGTGTATATGGAAAAATTTCTGGAAAACCCAAGACATGTCGAATTTCAGGTTCTTGGCGATGGTAAGGGACATGCGATTCACCTGGGTGAACGAGATTGTTCCATGCAACGACGTCATCAAAAGGTAGTCGAAGAGGCACCGGCACCAGGAATCACGCCAGAATTAAGAAAAGAAATTGGCCTATCTGTCGTAAAAGCATGCCAGGACTTAAATTACCGAGGTGCGGGAACGTTTGAATTTTTATTTCAGGATGGATGTTTTTATTTCATCGAAATGAATACCCGAATTCAGGTGGAACATCCTGTAACTGAGCTTATCACCGGCCTTGATTTAATTAAAGAGCAAATTAAAATTGCCAGCGATATTCCTTTGACCCTACAGCAGGAAGATATAAAATTCCGAGGACATGCAATTGAATGTCGCATTAATGCAGAAGACCCAAAAACGTTTATGCCCTCTCCCGGAAAAATAAAATTGTTACATCAACCAGGGGGCCCAGGCATTCGCTTTGACTCTCATATTTACAGTAGTTATACAGTTCCTCCAAATTATGACTCAATGATTGGAAAACTGATTAGTTACGGAGAAACCAGGGCTGAGGCAATTTCAAGAATGCGTAATGCACTTGATGAAATCATTATTGACGGCATTAAAACCAATATTGAACTGCATCAACGTATTTTACATGATCACTCCTTTGTGGAAGGTGGTACTAACATTCATTATTTAGAAAAAATGCTCAAGGATTGATTATCATGTGGTTTCAATTAAAAATAGAAAATTGTCCCAGCGACCAAATTGATCAAGTAAGCGATGATTTAGAAGAAGGTGGCGCATTATCCATTATGCTCACTGATAAAAATGATAATCCAGTTTTGGAGCCTGAGCCGGGGACTACTCCCCTATGGCCTGAGGTGATAATGCACAGCCTATATGCTCAGGCAGATGAGGCTCAAAGATCTAAAGAATTCCTGGCTTTAGCCTACCCAAACCTCACTTGCACAATAGAGGTATTGCCTAATAAAGATTGGGAACGTGCCTGGATGGACGACTTTAAACCTCAACTTTTTGGCCAACGGTTATGGATTTGCCCTACCTGGTCAACCCCGCCCGAGCCAGACGCAGTTAATTTAATGTTAGATCCCGGATTAGCTTTTGGTACTGGGACTCACCCGACAACTTCACTCTGTTTAACCTGGCTTGAGCAGGCGCAGTTAGAAGATAAATCCATTATTGATTATGGATGTGGATCAGGAATTCTTTCACTCGCAGCAATTAAACTGGGGGCGCAGGAAGTGCAAGCGGTTTATATTGATCAACAAGCCTTGCTAGCTACCCAAAATAATGCAGCAACTTATGGAATTACTGATTAGCTTACCGTGAGCATGCCAGAAGAATTAGAA
>JAUXYG010000132.1 GCA_030694525.1 Legionella sp.
TTACTAAATAAACCTACTTTGATTAAAGGAGGGCCAGGGACAGGTAAAACCATTTTTACTTTATTCTTTATTCATGCTCAAATTCAGAACGGATCTTCAGTAATAATCGTGAGCTGTGACGAAGCCCCTGCAAATTTAATATCTTATATGGATTATTTTGGTCTGTCAGGCACCGAGTTCAAAAAATCAGGAAAACTTACCATACTGGACTTCAGACCCCAGATTAATGAAGAAGTTTCAGGAGCCTATGAACTGGATATGTTGCTCTTTCGTATAATCCAGGCAAAAAACAAGATTAACGCTCAAGCTTTAGTCGTTGATTCCATACAAGATTTATTACTTGGATTGCATGAATGTAATAAAGAAATTGAACTATTAAAACTTTTTAGTTGGTCTAGATCGCAAAAAATGACCTTTTTATCCACCATTGCCGAATCCACCAATCTTTTAAAAGCTGAATTATTGGAAGAATACGCTGTGGATTGTGTTATCAAATTAAAACAGCATTTAAATAACAATTTAATGACCCGCTATCTTAGAGTTGTAAAGCTCAGAGGTGCATCTTATGGTACAAATGAATATCCCTTCACTATTCTTGCCCAAGGAGTTTCAATTTTACCGATCACTGACACACGATTGAACACCCCGATTAGCAAAAAATACATATCTACCGGAATAAAGCAGTTAGACCTAATGCTGGATAATAAAGGATATCAGGAGGGGTCCAGTGTCATGTTCACAGGTCGTTCAGGGACTGCCAAAACCATTTTTGCCGCAACGTTAAGTGATGCTGCAATAAAAAAAGGAAAAAAGGTTCTCTATGTCTCATTTGAAGAATCACCAGATGCACTCATGCACCACCTTTTGTCGGTAGATATTGATTTTGAACGCCATGTAAAAAATAAAAAACTTATTATCAATTCCCGTAGAACCATAGAGATGGGATTAGAAGAACATATTATTTCCATTGTGGATTTGGTTGAAAAAAATGGTTGCGATATCATTGTACTGGATCCAATTTCAGCCTTCATCGATATGGGGTCACTCATCGAAATCAAACTGCTGCTAATCCGTTTTATTTCCTATATGAAAGCAAAAGGGCATACTCAGATTTTTACCGAGCTTATTCCCGATTTCTCCGGTGAGTTCAGCAATCTGTCACTCTCAAGCATGACGGATACCTGGATTCGACTACGCCAGGTAGAGAATAACGGTGAGTATAATCGTTTAATTTCTGTAGTGAAGTCTCGCGGCACTAAGACATCCAATCAAATCAAAGAATTCTTGATTACGCATAAAGGAATCTTTCTTGAGGATCCTTATATCGGTGACAATAAGATGTTATTTGGATCGGCGAAGTACAGTCAAATCTTAAAAGATGAAGAACTGGCAGATACCGCACTTATTCAAATAGCTTATCTTGAGGAAAAGCTCAAATTGATTGAAGAAGAATTTCATGCACAACAAAAAATGGCACAAGCACGCTATACAACTCAAAAGCAACACCTTGCTTTTGAGAAAAGTGAAATAATTAGTCATGGAGAAAAGTTCATCAAACAATCAGTAAGTAATAAACGGCTTAGGGAGTAACTTCATGGATAAATTTCCCTTAAAGCTTTTTATTTTAGGTAATACGCCTCTCTCACGAAGAGCGATAAAAAACTTAAATGCTCTATGGGAAAACCCAGAAACTCATGATTTATTCTCAATAGAAATTATCGATTTAAAGGAGCATCCTGAACGTGCAGAAAAAGAAAAAATCCTGGCCACTCCCCTTTTAATAATCAAAGAACCGCCAGTTCAACGCCGCATCATTGGTGATTTATCCAATCATGAAAAGGTTCTTGAAGCAATGGGACTAGATAAGCTTAATTATAATGAACCATAATTCTGAAAAAAAATGGCAGCAATTAGTTACTGCTTTAGCAGATGGAGTATTAATTACTGATAATGAAGGCATTATACTTTATGTTAACAATCAGGCTGCCCTCATTTTTGGTCGGAGCTGTGAGGAGCTTAAGGGTGAGAATTTTCTCTATCCTTTAGGTACTAATGAAACCCAGGAAATTGAAATTATCCAATCTAATGGTCAAATTGTCATGGCGGAAATGAATATACGCCTTGGCGCCTGGAATGAGCAAACCGCATGGATTATCTCACTTAGAGATATTACCCAAAAAAAAATAAAAGAAGACCGATTGGAATTGGCCGCACGCGTCTTTGACAATGCTCATGAAGGGATTATGGTGACTGATGCTCAAGGAGATATTGTTGATTTAAATCAAGCCTTTTCTGATTTGACTGGGTATTCTAAAAAGGAACTTGTTGGTCAAAACCCTCGAATTCTAAAATCTTCGCGTGAAGGCAGGGATTTTTACCGTGAAATGTGGGCTCAAATTCAGAATATTGGGGTATGGGAGGGTGAGCTTTGGGAGCGTCGCAAAAATGGAAATGAATTTCCAGTTCATTTAAGTATTTCCACCTTAAAAAGTGAAGAAGGAGAAGTGCTGAACTATATTATTTTCTGTCATGATTTAATTATTCAAAAAAAACAACAGGAACAAATCAATCGGTTAAAATATTACGATGCGTTAACCAGCCTACCCAATCAATATTTTTTATCTAAAAATCTTGACTCAATGATGCAGTATGCGGACGAACTGAAAACGAATCTAATAATAATTTACGTTTCCATCAATGGATTAAAATCAAAAAATCATTCCAATTTCTCATCAGTAATTAAAAACAAGCTTATTCTATTGGCCTCAAAACGTTTAAGTCTTTTGTTTAAAGAGCCTACTTTTCTGGCTCGCATTAGTTATCAGGAATTTATTGTTGTATTTTATAATTATAAAAATTTAAGGGAAGTATTACCTAAAATCCAAAGTCTTATAAATAAACTTGGAGATCCTTATAATATCCACGAGAAAAAAATCACGTTGACGACCTCAGTCGGCATCACTTCCTATCCCCAGGAACAAATCCTCTATCCCGAAGAGTTAATCCGTCAGGCACATTTGGCGGGATACGAGGCAAAATTACAAGGGGACAATCAGTTTAAATTTTTTGATAGTCCGTCCGAAATCAAAAAAATAAAGTACAACGAACAAATTGACGCGCTTCGTAAAGCAATGGTCAATGGCAGCCTGAGTGTTTTTTATCAACCAAAAGTGAATATGAGTTCAGGGAAAATTTTAGGTGCCGAGGCATTAATTCGTTTAAACCATCCGGAAAAAGGGCTGTTAACCCCAGAACAATTTATACCGGACATAGAGAATCATCCCATATCAATAGAAATTGGTGAATGGGTACTCTCGAATGTGTTAATGCAATTAGAGGAATGGACGAAACAGAATCTAGCCATTCCTATAAGTATTAACATTGCCCCATATCATTTGCAACAACCTGATTTTTTAGCTAACTTGCAGGATATATTAGCGAGACATCCATCAGTTAATCATAAATTGATTGAGCTTGAGATTTTAGAAACCCAAGCGCTGAAAAAAATAACGGAAATTAAGAGATTAATTAATGATTGCAAAAAAATCGGTATATTATTCGCGTTAGATGATTTTGGTACTGGATATTCTTCATTAACTCATCTTAAAGAATTACCGGTAAACACGGTCAAACTGGACCAAAGTTTTGTTCGCGATATTATGAACAAACCAGAGAATATAGCAATCCTAAAAGCGTGCATCAGCATGTGCACTTTGTTAAAACGTGAAATCATAGCAGAGGGGGTCGAAACTGTTGCCCTTGGAAAATTACTACTCTATCTTGGTTGTAATTTGGGACAAGGCTACTCAATCGCATTTCCAATGCCAGCAAAATTCCTGCAAAAATGGGTAAAAAACTGGATTCCATTACCGCAATGGAAAATCTCCCCTCCAGGTAAAAAAGAAGGGAAGTTATTAATAAATGCAGCTATTGCCCATCACTCCAAACTCGAAGCAGTGAAACAATTTTTAACCAGTAACGGAGCCAAATGTCCTATATGCACTGCGTTCTCATGCTCTTTAGGACGCTGGCTTCATCGCCAAATAAGTACATCCGCAACTCCAGACCCACATTTATATAAATTGGAATCCATTCATAATAAAATCCATACCAGGGTCAAAAAAATTATTCAATCCTATCATTCTGGCAATACTGTATCCGCACTGACCGAAGTTGATAAACTGGAATTATTGAGTAATAAACTATTGAATCAGTTATTATCCTTAAAATTATAAAAACAGTAGGCGAGAGGAGTGATTGTCAACACGCCTTAATTTATTAAATAAAAAAGCCACAAATTAA
>JAUXYG010000131.1 GCA_030694525.1 Legionella sp.
AAGCAGAATCAGCTTTAAAACAGAACGCAAAACCAGGATATTTCAAAACAGTTCCTACATTTCAATTGATTATCAAAACAAACAATTAGCGGTTTTTAAAAAAGGGGAAGGCGAAATGTTTCCCGGGATTCCTGACATAAATCGCGTGCAAAAAGAATTCGAAAAGGGTGATGCATTATTGGAAGAAATCAAAGCGTTCCTGCTTTGTATTGAACAAAACACCACTCCACTGGTCACCGGAGAGGAAGGACGAGATGCGCTCGAAACAGCAGAACGAATTACTGCCCTGATTAATAATAATCTTATCGAGCGTTATGCAGAAGTCTAAACATATCGTTATCATTGCAGGCGAAGAATCCGGTGATCTGCACGCTGCTGCATTGATTAAGCAATTAAAAGCAATCCATCCTGACCTTATAATCAGTGGCATTGGCGGTCAGCATATGAAAAATGCCGGAGCAGAATTAATTTCTGATTTGGCCCGCTATGGTGTCACTGGATTGACTGAAATTTTACGATATTTAAAAATTTTGCGTAATGCATTTCAGGCAATAAAGATGCATTTAAAAACTCAAAAACCTGACCTGTTAATTTTAGTAGACTATCCAGGTTTTAATCTAAGACTTGCAAAGTATGCAAAGCAAGAGTTAGGACTAAAAATAATATATTACATCAGCCCACAAATATGGGCATGGAAAGCGAATCGCATTCATTTAATTAAACAATGCGTTGATAAAATGGCTGTAATCCTGCCTTTCGAGAAAAATATTTACGAGAAAGCAGGAGTACCGGTTCAATTTGTTGGGCACCCTTTGGTGGAAAAACTGGCGCATACCAAAGATACATTAACATGCCGAGCAGAGCTGAATTTAAATCCTGATGCACGAATTATTGCCCTCCTCCCTGGTAGCCGTACCAATGAAATTGAACGACATATGCCTGTTCTTCGAGATACAGCTCTAAAAATTCACCAAACGCTCCCTGATATAAAGTTTATCATTCCTGTAGCAGGCACTATAAAGTCCGAACAAATTTCTTCTTATTTTGAATCGCACCATCAGATACCAGTAACCTTAATCGCAGGAAAAGCAATTGAATGCATGAGTGCTGCGGATTTTGTCATTGTGGCATCGGGGACGGCATCATTAGAATGTGCTTTATTAGAAAAACCCATGTGTATTATCTATAAATCTTCATTGTTAACTTATTATGCGGCAATGAAGCTTATTAAAGTAAGATTTTTAGGTTTATGTAATCTTTTAACCGATCAAATGACTGTACCTGAATTCTTACAATATGATTGCAATGCCTTTGAATTATCTCAATATATTTTTAATTTTTATTCGGATACTACCCAACCAAACAAAATGATAAGCCAACTTAATCAGTTAAAATTGTCTCTGTCATCTAATAAAGCTGATTGCACTCTTTCTGAGCTTATAGCGACTGAATTGTCCGAAATAAATGCATAGTTTTAGCTATAAAATCTAGATAATCATTTAACCTTCATGTACAATTAATTCTGCTCTCATTTATAAATGTAAGCAATTGGACTGTATGATTTAATTAATAATAAGGAAGTTAAGATGAATGTGATTGAAGCACAAGCGACTACTCAAACCACCAAACAAGAACAAGGCCTACAAGATTTAGTTTACAGTTTGGTTACCCGCTTTCTTGCTGAAAATAAAACAAAATCAATTGATGATCTTTATGACATGATATTGTCTGAAGTTGAGCCCCCTTTATTACAAGCCGTAATGGAAAAACGCCGAGGCAACCAATTACAAGCAGCTAAAATGCTGGGTATTAGCCGTGGAACCATTAGAAAGAAACTACAACGCTATTTCGGTACTAAATATTTTCGTTTAACTGATGAATAACATTAATTTAATCTAATAAAAAAGCTCGATTCATATCGAGCTTTTTTTTAACCATTGTAACATTTTGAATATTTGATTATGCAAGGTTAAGTACTGGACTTGATCCTTCAACCAAAAGGTTTAATTTTTAAAACTAAATAACTTTGATTGCTCTGCTTCATTCCGAGCTAACTGATGGATGCATTTTATATCATAGATCATTTTTTCACTTTTAACCCAACGCTCATCAAACCAGTGGAAATAATCAAGTGCTCCATTAACATAGCCCATCGCTTTTACTTTAAAAATAGCTTTAGTCTGTAACTCTTTCTTTTCTGGAAATAATTCAGCAACTCTAAGCGCATAAAATGGATTTTCAGGAACCTGTTCGTAAGCTTTTAAATAATATTGATTGACATTAGGGAGATTAATATCAAAATAAACATGAACATCAGCATAAATATAATATGCCTTTCCAAGGATCAATTTTAAAGCTTTATCTTTAGTATCTGCTAGAAGAGTGATTAACTCGCCCAAGGTTTTAATCAAAGCAGAAAATTCAACCCGAAATTGAAGTTTATGTTTTTTTAAATCGCCGTATTCCAAAGCCCGTTTAACCGAAATCTTTTCTTTTAAGGAATCCACACTCCGCATAAGGCCTTTTGCCAAAACTTTTTTAACCTCATCCAGCTCATCTGAAGCATCCGGTTGGCATTCGCGCAGAAGATTAATTGCTTCGCAAATTGCAACACTGTTACTTTCTTCAGGTTTATTTAAATCTATATCTTCATCAATGAGTAATAGTGCATATAATCGTTTATGAACGTCAGCCTCTAGTTTATAATTATCGCATGGGTTAAGTTCAACAGCTCTCTTCTTAAACCTAACTGATTGCAGATAAAAGGTTTTCGCCTCTGTCCAATTTTTTTGTTCTCTCAATATTTTTCCATAATTGTACTGATCTTCAGCTAAGTTGAAAAATATCTCGGCTAATGCTTCAGTCAAAAAATTATAATTAGATTGATTTCTTTGGACAATGTTGTAGGCCTGCTCATACTTTTTATCCTTCATAGCAATATCATAGGCAGCATGAGGACTAATTGCCTCGATGTTAGGATATAGTTGTTGCGCCTTTTGATATTCCTTTTTTATAACATAATGTTTTACTAAGGGAATAACAAGTTGGGTGTCTTTAAGCTCAGTAGCTAAGAGCAACTCTTCGGGAATGCACAACAAAATCCGCAAAACCTCATCGGCATTATTAACAAAGGGCAGTAAAGCAATCACTTGTGGATACGCTTTTTTTTCTAAATAATAGGGTATGAATTGCAAAGGATATTTATAAGCAATATTTTTGTTATAACTCAATGACTGTTCAAGATAACCTTTACGAGGGTCTCCCTTAAAAAGCCTTGAAAAAATGGAAGGATTGGTATTTTGACACTTTAAGTAATAATGTTCAGCAGCTGCAAACGAAAATTTACTATTGGGCTCGAACAATACGCCATCTGCACTATAGTTATTACTATCTATAAAATTAATAACTTCCGTTATTATACTATCATTCTGGGGGTTCATAAGAGGCGCAAGATGAGTAAGTCCTGCTTTTACCCAACTATCTCCATAGCGATGACCTGATTCCAATGGTGTATCTAGATCAAGAAACGGTTCGCTTTTAAAATATTCCTCAATTAATTTATTTTGAAGAGCCGCTGTATTTTTATCATTTCGTTCGCTGCTAACTAGTTCTACAATTTCAGCAGATAAAGGATAATAGACCATTTTGGGTAAAGGGCCATCAAGTAACCCATGAGTATACCCATAGTATGCCAATTTATTCAAAGTGTATGTAATTTTTTCCGGACGACAATAATTGGTAAAACCAAACCAACCTTTAATCGATTGAGCAACATACATCAACCAATTCGTGGGTCTGATTTTAATTCCATTTGTATACACATATCGGCTGGAAGACAGCCTTTGCATTAACGAAATATATTGTATTTTATTAAGCTGAAAGAACAATACATCGGGGTAATGCTTAATACTCTCTTTTAATTGAACTGGAATTCTTTTAATTAGGTGGTCATAAAACATTAACATTGCTCTTAAAATGAATTTTTCAGCAGTATATTATACTTTTCTAAATAATCTAATAATTGAAATAATTTTATTTAAAAATGATAAATAACGATTCATCTTAGGACTAATAATTCAAATAAATTTTATCCGAGAAGATATTTTACATAGGAAGAATTGTAAATTATTCATAATTGTTATTTATATGCTAAATTTAAATTAACAGAACCCCGAAAGGAATCATCATGTTTAAATGGCTATCAATTATCGTTCTTTCAAATCTCTTTGCAATCTCTTTTACTTTTGCCTCACAACAAGAAGATCAAGAATTATGTGTGCAACAATTTGTAACTCAATGCATTAGTAAATGCGACCAATCTAAAATGAGTAATTGCAGCGAATTATGCCAACAAGATGCGCAAAATCAGTGCTTATACGCAGGTGAATGATTACGGCTTCTGCGACTTAGCTATCACTGATAATTTTTTATGTTCACTGACATTGTGAATTAATGTGTAAATATGAGGGGATAAATCAGTGCACGATGAAGACAACTAATTAAAAATATATCGTGCATACTAGCCCTGTTATCAGCTAGCATGCACAATAAAGCAACTAGGTTGAAGCCAACAATTTATTAACCCGATTAACAAAGTCAGCAGGATTATCAAGCTGTCCGCCCTCAGCTAACACAGCTTGTTCAAACAACATAGTTACCCACAGCTCAAATTGAGTATCATCCTGAATATCATGCAGACGTTTAATTAAAGCATGTTCCGGGTTAATTTCAAATACAGGCTTACTCAAGGGAACTTGTTGTCCCGCAGATTGCAGAATGCGTTGCATTTCTAATCCCATGTCTTGTTCATCAGCCACGATACATGCCGGTGAATCGGTCAAGCGATTGGTCAGGAGCACATCTTTAACGCGATCTGCCAACACTGTTTTGATGTGTTTGATTAACGGCTCTAACGTTTTTTCCTGTTCCTTTATTTCTTTACTGGACTCATCACCCAGCTCTACTTTACCTTTAGAAATGGATTGCAGTTTTTTACCTGCAAATTCATTCATATATCCCACCAGCCACTCATCAATTTTATCGCTAAGTAATAAAACTTCTATTCCTTTCTTCTTGAATATTTCCAAATGAGGACTATGTTTGGCCGCATTATGGCTTGAAGCGGTGATGTAATAAATCTTATCCTGTCCCTCTTTCATTCGGCTGACGTATTCATCCAAAGTAACATCCTGTTTCTCAGAGCCAGTATGGGTTGTTGAGAAACGTAGCAGCTTCGCAATCGCTTCTTTGTTAGCGAAATCTTCAACCGGACCTTCTTTTAATACTAAACCAAACTCATCCCAGAATTTCTGGTAATTTTCTTTATCACTGGTACTCATTTTTTCAAGCATGGATAATATACGTTTAGTACATGCAGCCCGAATACTTTCTACTTGTTTGTTATCTTGTAATATTTCACGTGATACATTCAGCGGTAAATCGCTGGCATCGACAATACCTTTAACAAATCGAAGATAACGTGGTAAAAACTGAGTGGCGTCATCCATGATAAAAACACGTTTAACGTATAATTTTAATCCATGTTTTACTTCTTGCTGCCACATATCAAAAGGAGCATGAGAAGGAATATAAAGTAACGTGATGTATTCATGTTTTCCTTCTACATGATTATGCGACCAGCATAATGGATCCATATAATCATGAGATATATGCTTGTATAGCTGTTTGTATTCCTCATCACTAATATCTGACTTCTGCATCGTCCATAAAGCGGTGGCTTTATTAACTGTTTCGAATTCTTTAGAATCTTTACCCTCATCTGATTCTTTATCCGCTTCCACTGATTTTTTCATCACAATGGGCCAGCAAATATGATCAGAATATTTACTAATAATACTGCGAATACGCCAATCACTTAAAAATTCTTCATCTTCTTTCTTTAAATGAAGGGTTATTTCGGTACCCCGGGTTTCTTTCTTCTCATAACCAATAGTAAATTCACCATCACCTTTAGATTCCCAGACAATGCCCTCTTCTGGTTTCAGGCCTGCACGACGACTTTTAACTGTAACTTTATCTGCCACAATAAAAGCGGAATAAAAACCAACACCAAATTGACCGATTAATTTAGAATCTTTAGCATTTTCACCGGTTAATTGACTCATGAATTCTTTAGTGCCGGATTTAGCGATAGTACCCAGATTTTCTACAGCCTCATCCCAGCTTAAGCCAATACCGTTGTCTTTGATGGTAATCGTTTTTAATTTTTCATTAATATCAATGGTAATTTTTAAATCAGAATCATTTTCGAAAAGTGACCCATCTGATAAAGCTAAGAACCTAAGTTTATCCAAAGCATCAGAAGAATTTGATATTAATTCCCGGAGAAAAATTTCTTTGTTGCTATAGAGCGAATGTACTACCAAATGCAACATCTGCTTTACTTCTGTTTGAAACCCCATCGTTTGTTGTTTACTGACCATTACCCAATCTCCTGTTTCACATTTGTAATTGATTGTTTTCATATTTGGGTAGTTTGTCATATTTCAAGGGGGTAAAATGAATTAATAATCAAACGCCGGCATGGTAAGGGTTCCACCAGAATGAATAATTAACACCTTACCCTTTAGATGAAGTGCTTCTATACGAATCCTTGCTTCATAAAACAGTTTTGCAGCATAAACGGGATCAGCCAGTATCCCTTCTTCGCGTGCCATTCGTTTTACTTCATTTTTAATCGTTTGATTGACCGAACCAAATGATTTTGCATTAGTTGGGTAAAAACACTCATAACGTTCTAACGGTTCTGAAACCCATTGCTTTAATTTGGCTTCAAACAAATCCTTTTTATCGGCAAGTAACAATACATGCACCAGTGCACGATGCTTTAATTGATGTAGCCTATTTATAAGCGCTACTGCGGTAAAGCCTGTACCGGCATCAACAAATATATGATCAAACGTAATGTTATTTGCAATCTCATTAGCTACTATATCATCACCCAATGTCATAGCTCCGGGTAATGCCTCTAAAACACTGGATCCTTCCGTGAGAATATACCCTGATTGATCAAGACTTTTAAGATAGCTCTGTGCGAGCACCTCTACTTGAGGCCATTCTTTTCTCTCAACCCATATAATCTCGCGCTCTTCAAGAAACAAACGGCTTAACTTGTAATTCCCTTGAACTTCATCTACGTGTGGTTTTAATAAAAAAACAGTAATCGATAATTGCAACTCGCGCGCAACTTGAAGCGCGGCGAGTAAATTATTGGATTGAGGACCGGCGATGAGAATCAAATGGGTTATTTTTTTTGCTAACAAATAAGGGACAATGCTCGAATATTTTCTCAGTTTGGAACCGCTAATACCACAACCTGATTCATCATCTCTTTTAACAAAGCATTGAACTCCATCATTAGGGAAATGATGAAGTTTATGTATTCTGGTTGATAATGTTCGCATAAATAACCTGAGATCAGTGTTTACGAATAAAATCCAAATGTTCGCCAGAAGAAGATTGGGTACTCAGTACATACCCCTCCTCCTTAAATTTTTTGATTTCATCAATGCTATGAACCCGATTTTTTATGATATAGCGAGCCATAATCCCTCGGGCTTTTTTAGCATAAACTCCAATCATTTCGATCTCATTATTTTTATTTTCATAAAAATTGACGGTAACAATCGGGTATTCTATTTGCCGCGCATCTACTGCTTTAAAATATTCATTGGAAGCTAAATTAATCAGCACTGGATTTTTTTGTAACTTTAAATGCTGATTTAATGTTTTGGTAATTGAATCACGCCAAAAATCATATAGATTCGCCCCTTTTGGATTTTTTAGTCGTATTCCCATTTCCAGTCTGTAAGGTTGAATGAGGTCTAAAGGCTTTAACAGACCATATAACCCCGACAATATACCAAGATGATCTTGCGCGTAATCAAAATCTGCCGCACTCCAGTCCCCGGCTTCGAGACCTTGATAAACATCTCCCTGAAATAATAATCCGGCAGGATAGGAGTTGTGCTCTGAGGCATGGTTTAAATCAAACTCCTGGAAGCGTTCATAATTAAGCACAGACAATTCTTTAGATATACTCATCAATTTACCAATCTCTTCTGCCGACTTCTTCTTCATTAACTTGGCCAGTTCAACGGCCTGCTGATTCAAAACAGGTTTTGTCGTTAGTCCGGTATAAGGGGAAGATGGTATTAATAATCTTTTGGCTGGAGATAATAATGTTAGCATTTGTGTTACACCTGAATTATTAATTTATTTTGTTTATCCGCTTAATTAGAGGACGATGCATGTAAAAAATAATTTTTTCACTTTTATTTAAAACAATATGGTCTTTATTCATTACCTTTATAGATAGAGTATGACTTCCTCTATCTATGCCAGATAGGGATACATTATAATTTGTGGATGACATCAATAACTGTTCATCAATAAAAAACCCCAGATATTCTCCAGATTTAAGGTCGGGAAGCATATGCACTTTAATGAAAACTTCACCGGAATTATTTCGAAGGGTAGTTTCATTTTCAGGTTGCATTATGACTAGCTCTCTGTGATCGGTTAACTCATTCTTTTTCAATACTTTATTTTCAATGCTCAAGAAACGCCCGACGGTAACGTTTGTCTCTTGAGGAGGAGAGACTATTTGAGATCCAGCGTGCGGAGTGTCACTAAAATGAACCACTCCAGCACTGTCTGTCCACCTGTAAATTTCTGCGTAACCTGTAGCAAAAATAAAAAGGAGTGTCACTGATATAAAGCGTGTTAACATCACTTTTTGTTTACAGACTATAATACAACTCAAACTCATAAGGATGGGTTAAGCTTCTTATTTTATTTACCTCTTCCTTCTTCATTTTAATATAATTATTGATGAAGTCGATGGTAAATACGTCCCCTTGTAATAAAAACTCATTATCAGTTTCCAGATTTTCTAGAGCCTGCTCCAGAGAAGCACACACCGTGGGAATATCAATAAGCTCTTCAGGAGGAAGATCATACAAATCCTTATCCATCGGCTGTCCAGGATGAATTTTCTTTTGGATACCATCAAGACCCGCCATCATCATTGCAGAAAAGGCAAGATAAGGATTTGCAGTAGGATCTGGAAAGCGAACTTCAATGCGTCGTGCTTTAGGATTATTTACGTGGGGTATTCGTATAGCTGCGGAACGATTGCGAGCCGAGTAAGCGAGTAACACTGGTGCTTCAAACCCGGGTACCAGACGTCTGTAACTGTTAGTTGAAGGGTTGGTAAACGCATTAAGCGCGCGTGCATGCTTAATAATACCACCTATGTAATAAAGAGCCGTTTCAGAAAGACCAGCATATTGATCGCCAGAAAACAGATTAGTGCCATCTTTTGCCAGCGATTGATGGCAATGCATCCCGCTGCCATTATCTCCAACCAGTGGCTTAGGCATAAAGGTAGCTGTTTTGCCGTAATTATGGGCGACATTATGGACCACATATTTTAATGTCTGAACTTCGTCTGCCTTATTTACTAACGTGTTGTAACGAGTCGCTACTTCACACTGGTTTGCAGTGGCTACTTCGTGATGATGCGCTTCTACTACCATGCCTAATGATTCAAGGGTAAGACAAATGGCAGAACGAATATCATTTGAAGAGTCTACGGGAGGTACGGGAAAATAACCTCCTTTAATTGAAGGTCTATGGCCAATATTTCCGCCCTCAATTTCTTCCCCGGAATTCCATTGTGCTTCATCGGAATTAATTTGATAAAAAGTCTTATTGATCGTTGTTTGATAACGCACATCATCAAAAATAAAAAATTCCGGCTCGGGACCAAATAATGCAGTATCAGCAATACCGGTGGATTTTAAATAATTCTGCGCCCGTTCAGCAAGAGATCGTGGGCATCGCTCATAGCCAATCATTGTTTGTGGATCAACCACGTTGCAACGGATGACCAAAGTATTATCCTGAAAGAAAGGATCAAGCATAATGGAGTTCAAATCAGGCATTAATGCCAAATCTGATTGGTGAATTTTTTGCCATCCTTTAAAGGAGGAACCATCTATCATTTTACCGTTTTCAATAAAGTCTTCATCGACAGCTGAAGTCGGAATGGTTATATGTTGTTCTTTGCCGAGTATGTCCGTGAATCTAAGATCTACAAACTTAGCATCATGCTCCTTTATTGCCTCAAGTACTACTTTTTTACTCATTATTAGTCTCCAGGATAGTCCATAAACAGTTTACCTTAAGTGACTTATTAAACCCAATAGATTAAACTCTATAGTTTTCAACAATAGTAAATAAATATGGGCGCGTATCAGTACCAGGCACTAAAAAAAAGTGGCAGTACTAGCAAAGGGGTCATTGAAGCCGATTCCGAACGTCATGCCCGACAGCTTTTGCGGGAAAAGGGATTAATTCCCACGCAAATTCAACCCCTTACCCAACAACGATTTGTCAGTGCGAGAAGTAAGATTTCCGCAGCTGATCTAGCTCTTTTGACTCGCCAATTAGCCACTCTTCTTGCCGCCGGAATTCCTGTTGAAGAATCCTTACGCGGGGTCAGCGAGCAAACTGAAAAAGATAAAGTCAGGGAGCTCATAATTGGTATCAGAGCCAAAGTGCTTGAAGGTTATGGACTTGCCCAAGCCATGGCCCAGTATCCTAACGCCTTTCCCGAATTATATCGTGCTACGGTGGGCTCCGGGGAGCAAACTGGCCGTCTTGATTTGGTTCTTGAAAAACTAGCTGATTACACAGAGAACCAACAACAAACCAAACAAAAAGTACAACAAGCGTTAATCTATCCATTACTGATGATTATTGTGTCCACTGCAATAATCAGTTTTCTATTGACCTTTGTAGTCCCTAAAATTATTGAGGTGTTTACCAGTAGTGGGCAAACTTTACCGGGCATGACCCAAATCCTGATTACATTTAGCGAATATATTAAATCCTATGGCTTATATACCGTGCTTGGGATATTTCTTGCAATTATTGGGTTTAAAAAAAGCCTCGATAATATAAAAATTAAAACCGGCTGGCACCGAATAATTCTTAAACTCCCCATAGTATCTTATCTGGTCAAGACCATAAACGTTGCACGATACATCCATACCTTTGGAATTTTGTTTGCAGCGGGGGTTAGTGTATTAGAAACCATGCGCGTGTCTGCAAGCCTTGTTACCAATGTGGTGATGCGACAGGCTTTTGATACCGCAACGTTGCGTGTTAGAGAGGGAAGCGGAATTAGTGAAGCATTAAAAGAAACTGGCTACATTAGCCCTATGGCAATTCACTTGATAGCGAGCGGTGAAAAGAGTGGTCAATTATCCAATATGATGGAACGAGCAGCAAATCATTTGGATAATGAAGTGAAACGCCTCATTGATACTTCATTAACCCTGCTCGAACCACTGGTTATTTTATTTATGGGCGCTGTAGTTTTGTTTATCGTTCTTGCAACATTGCTACCGATATTTTCGATGGAACAGCTAGTAGCATAAATTTGAGTACGCAACAAATTGAACCTAAGCCGTGCAGCATGAAACACCCTATGATAGAATCTGGTTTTGCTTAAAAAAGGATGGATATATGAATCGCCAGAAAGGGTTTTCGCTTATTGAAATTATGGTTGTTGTGGTTATTTTGGGTATTCTTGCATCTATTGTGGTCCCCAAACTTATGGGAAGACCCGATGAAGCACGGAAAGTAAAAGCCAAACAAGACGTTCTTGCCATTCAGAATGCTCTGGATCTCTACAAGCTTGATAATGGAAACTATCCAACTACCGATCAAGGGCTCATTGCTCTGGTAGAAAAACCATCAAACAATCCAACCCCTGCTAATTGGAAACAGTACCTGAAATCAGTTCCCAAAGATCCTTGGGGAAGAGAATACCTCTATCTAAATCCAGGGCAACATTCAGACGTAGATGTGTTCACTTTAGGTGCGGAAGGCCAACCGGGAGGTACAGGTATCAATGCAGAAATTGGTAATTGGGATGACCCGCAATAAAGGATTTACCTTAATCGAACTACTCATTGTTCTGGTTATCATTGGTATTACTGTTGGTTTTGCCTTAATTACGTTTGGTGATTTCGGTGAGAGTCGACGAATTTCATTTGCTGTTGATCAGCTGGTGAATACGTTACGTCTCGCTCAACAACAGGCTGTTTTAGAAGCAAGCACCCTGGGTTTGAGAATTGATAACAAAAGCTACCAGATCCTGAAATATTACAACCCGCCAGAATGGAGACCAATTTCTAATAAAGGAATATTTAAAGTGCATTATTTTCCCAAAAATACTGTGGTTACCTATAAGAGTAACCACAAAACGCCGCCTGGGTTTCCTGCCATTATTATTGATGCATCGGGTGATATGACTCCTTTTACGTTAAACTTTGGCACACCTGGCGAACCCTCTGCTATAACGTTGCGTGGTAATCACGATGGCAGTCTTAATTTAAGCAAACCAGCAAATGGGTAGCTCAGCAATTAAAGGGTTCACTTTGGTTGAGGTTCTCCTCGCATTAGCAGTTATTGCAATTGCCTTAACTGCTCTGTTAAAAGCTACAGGGCAAAATATTGATAATACCCATCGCGTTAAAAATAAAACTATAAGTCATTGGGTTGCTATGCAGGGGGTTACCATGATTCAATTAAAACTGATTCAGGTTAATCAAAGTCAGGAGTCTACTCAAGTAACCAAAATGCTCGGAGAGCGTTGGTATTGGCGAGCCAGAATAAGCGCAACCCCATTGAAGAAAATGCACAAAATCACTATTTCTACAAGCTCCCAACAAAATGGTCCATTTACTGAAGAGCTGACAGGTTTCAGGTATACACCATGAATCAATTTAAATTTAAATTGAAACTTAGAGGATTTACATTAATTGAAATTTTAATCGCCCTCACCGTATTTGCGATTATGGCAACCATAACTTCATCCACGTTATATTATGCATTCAATACCCGAAACCGGGTAAATGCTCAGGCAGATCGGTTAAATGAAATTCAAATGGCGGTAAGTATTGCCCAACAGGATATAACCCAAATTGCATCAAGAGGTATTCGGGGCAATGAAATGCGCTTATTTCCTGTATTGGTAGGTCAAAGGCACTATCTTGAATTTACCAGGGGTGGTTATCAAAACCCTAACAATACTGAAAAACGAAGCACCCTCCAGAGAGTAGGATGGGTATGTGCCGATGGTAATTTAATTCGCCGAACGTGGACAAGCCTGGACCCTATTGATAGGAATACCTACCACGATAAACTATTACTGCGCGATCTCAAATCCTGCCATTTCAATTACCTGAATCAGAATTTACAAATACTAACAGAATGGCGAGAGCAACAGATAGATCAGACTGCAACACAAACAGAAAACCTGCCCAAGGCAATTCAAATTAATGTTACTTTTCAAGAGTGGGGTGAAATTAATTTATTATTTATAATTCCGGGAGCGGTCTATGCAACCGCTTAGGACAGCTAGAGGTGGTGCGCTTCTTACCGCCCTTTTCATAATGACTCTGGTAGCTATAGTCGCCACCGCAATGAGTACAAGACTTCAGCTGGATATCTACAAGGCACGATTAGTTATTACTCATGACAAATTGTATTTAGCAACGCAGCCGGTTATGTTCTGGACCCTAAATGAGCTAAGTAACAAAAAAATCTCCTTTTTAAAAGTAAAAAAACAAGGTATGGTTGCGGAATATCCTGAGAACCTCAGCACTCTCTCGCGACCCATTTCGGTAACCGGGGGTATATATGATTTACAAGCTCTTTATAATCTCAATAATTTGAACGATAAGAAATCAATTCCTGCGTTCATTAATCTTCTTACTAACCTGTATCCCACATTGAATAAAGAAGAACGAATGAATTTGGCGCTGGCGATAAATGACTGGATCTCTACCTATGATTTGGCCCGCGGCAAAGACAGCTATATGACCTATTATCTGAATCAAAAGCCACCTTATTATCCGAGCCATCAATTAATGAGCAGCAGTACGGAGTTGCGCCTGGTTAGAGAAGTTACAGCACCCTTATTTGGTGCTCTTGAACCCTTTATCACTGCTCTTCCTGAAAGTACACCGATAAACATTAATACAGCCTCAAAACAGGTATTAAAATCATTAGGACATGGACTGACTAACGCGCAATTAAATGAATTAGTGACAGCAAGAGGTGAAGAAGGAATCTCTGATATTAAAGAAATTGGAGAGTTGTTACAAAAACTCGACCTTGCTCCTGAAGAAATAACGATTGACAGTTCCTACTACTTAAGTGTGGCTCAAGCCAAACAGGACGAATTTAGTATGAATGTTTATACACTTTTCAAGCGTGTAAAAGATAAAAAAGGAAAAATATCTGTCCATGTAATCAGAGAAGGTATTAATAGCTTTTAAAAACTTTAATTACCATTACTCATCAAAATTTTCTTTACTTTCTAATGGCCCCATTTCCTTAATTATTTGATCTGCTTGAGTTTTATCCTGCTCCGTTAATTTACCTTCAAGGGCTTTTAACTGCTTTAAGGCATCTTCATTTTTATTATCACCTGCAATTTTAAGCCAGGCATAGGCTTTAATATAGCTTTGGGGTACGCCTAACCCCGCCATATACATATAACCTAATTTAGCCTGCCCTAATGAATTACCTTGGGCTGCGGATTTACCAAACCAAAACGCTGCTTGCTGATAATCTTTATCAACCCCCGTTCCTGTTAGCAACAATTGTCCAAGTTGCGCCTGAGCTTCCGGTTGCCCCTTTTCAGCGGCGGACTGATACCAATAGGCTGCTTTTTGTGGGTTCGCATCCACTCCATAGCCCTTTAGATAATAATAGGCCAGATAAGTTTGAGCATTTACATGTCCGTGATTTGCAGCTTGGGAAAACCAGTAAAATGCGGCCTTATCGTCAGCAGCTACTCCCCCTTGTTGTCCCGTATATAACAACCCCAAACTGTATTCGCCTTTCTCATCACCCTGCTCTGCGGCCTTTTGATACCATTCCAAGGCCTTATTCACATCTTTGGGAGTACCTTTGCCCATCATGTATTGATATCCGAGATTCACCTGAGCTTTACTGTACCCCTGATCTGCCGCTTTTCTAAACCAAATAAATGCATTATCTTCACTCACCGGCACCCCATCGCCTGTTGCATACATAAGCCCAACATTGCGCTGAGCAATGGCATTGCCTTGTTCGGCTGCCTGCATATACCATTTGAAAGCCTCTGCATAATCTTTCGTAATCCCTTTTCCAGAATCATACATAAACCCTAAACTTAATTGAGATAACGCATTTTTTTTCTCAGCTGATTTTAAATACCAGTTTTTAGCTTCTTCAATATTTTCCGGAACACCATACCCGTATTGATACATGCGTCCTAACAGATACATGGCCTCATCATTGCCGTCTTTTGCTGCCTGCATTAAATGGGGATAAGCTGTTTGATAATCTCCATTCTCAAAGGCGGCGAATCCAATTAATTCATCTGCAAATGCAGAGTTTATCCCGAGCAACATTAACGCTAATACGAAACCACGCATGCGTACTCCAATAATATTCCCTTATCTAAAGAGTAGAATATGAATGCAACAAAGCAAGTTATTGAACAATATATGGATTAAAAGAAACGTAGTAAAAGGGCTCGTGCGCTTTTTAATAAAAGGTACGAAATTATAGTTATGAAATGAACATGCAATCAGGGAGATAGTTCAAACCTCCCTGATTTAAATTATAAGGATTCAAAAATAGCTGCGGCACCCATGCCGGTACCAATGCACATAGTTACCATACCATAACGGCCTTTTATGCGCTTTAAACCATGCAATAATGTGGCTGTTCTGACAGTCCCTGTCGCTCCTAATGGATGACCTAATGCAATCGCACCACCTAATGGATTTACTTTATCCAAAGGCAAATTTAACTCTTTGATAACGGCCAATGCCTGAGCTGCGAATGCTTCGTTCAGTTCAATCCAATCCAGTTGATCAATCGTCAACCCGGCGCGTTTTAAAGCAAGCGGAATAGCTTTTATTGGTCCTATACCCATAATTTCTGGCGGAACTCCCGCAACTGCATAACTTAATAATCGGCCCATTGGTTTTAAATCAAATTGCTTTACCGCCTCTTCGCTTGCCAGGAGTGCTATCCCCGCTCCATCGCTGGTTTGTGAGCTATTTCCAGCGGTCACAGTACCTTTTGCTGCAAAAACTGGCTTTAATTTCGCAATCACCTCATAAGAGGTATCTGCCCTTGGACCCTCATCATCACTAATAAGTTTTTTCTTCTCAATAACAGTGTCACTCGTTAAATCAGCCTGTCTTATGGTAATTTCAACAGGGGTAATTTCCGCCTTGAAATAACCTTTTTCCTGAGCAATAACCGCTTTCTTATGACTCAGAGCTGCAAACTCATCTTGCTGCTCACGACTAATTCCCCATTGCTTTGCGACGTTTTCTGCGGTAATTCCCATACCATAAGCAATGGCTATATCGTCACTTTTAAATAATGCCGGGTTTGCCGTATATTTATTTCCACCTAAGGGTACCATAGACATACTTTCAACCCCGCCTGCCAGAGCCAAATGCATCTCTTTACTATTAATCGAAGCGGCCGCGGTTGCAATGCTTTGAACACCAGAAGAACAAAATCGATTGATAGTCATTGCGGGTACGGATTGAGGCAAACCACCCAATAACGCCCCAATTCGCGCCACATTCATGCCTTGCTCCGCCTCAGGCATGGCACAACCAATGATAACATCACCGATTTCTTCCCAATTCACTTGCTGATTACGTTGGGTAATGGTTTTAATTGTATGCGCTAACAGATCATCAGGAAGAGTGTTTCTAAAGACGCCTCGAGGTGCTTTTCCAACCGGTGTGCGCAATACATCTACAATATATATATCATTCATATCAATCTCCTTAATTGCGCAGTGATTTGCCGGTTTCAAGTAAATGGGAAATTCGAGCTTGAGTCTGAGAGGTTTCTGCAAGCTTTATAAAAGCCGCTCTTTCCAACTTTAAAATCCATTCCTCATCTACAAGTGTACCTTGATTTAAATTACCTCCGCACATAACTCCAGCTAATTCATTCGTAAGGAAGTAATCATGCGCAGATATAAATCCACCCTCAAACCAATTGATAAGTCCAGCTTGCAAACGTGCGTGACCTTCAATACCTGCCACTTTAAACTGCTTTTTCATGGGTGGCGTGTAATTTGCGGCCTGCATTGATTTGACCTTGGCTAAGGCACTGTATAGCACTTCATCAGCATGCATTATAACGTTATCAAAGTCTCGTAAATATCCCATATTTTTGGCATCAAGTGCACTACCGGCAACCTGAGCCATCGCAATTTGCTGAAAGTACGGTTGTAAAAACAGCATCAAGTCAGCCTGTTTTGCATCTTCTGCCGCTCGCAAGGCCATCTCCTTACACCCACCACCAGCTGGAATAAGACCCACTCCAACCTCAACCAAACCGGGATAGGATTCGAAAGCTGCCACAGCTGCATCGCAATGCATTAATAATTCACAGCCGCCACCTAAAGCACGTCCGCGTAGTGCTGCTATTGTTGGGATCATACTGTATTTAAAATTCATAGCCACGCGTTGAAAATTAGAAATCATATCTTCTAGTGCTTGCATCTTCTTATCTTTTATTAAAGTTGAAACGCCACGTAAATCAGCACCTGAACTAAAATTCCCGGCATCGTGCTGATATATAATCAGCCCTTGAAACAATTTCTCTGCCCGCTCCAACGCGATTTCCAAGCCATCCAGAACAGATTGACTTATGGTGTTGGCTTTTGACTTAAAATAAACTACTGCAATGTCATCCTTAAAATGGCGCAAGGAAATGCCTTCGTTTTCATAAACTGTCTCAGGATGATATGTCCTTTCTTTTAAGACCCGATCTGAAAAAATCTGACGGTTATATACAGGCAATTTACTTTTAGGTTGATACTCTTTTTCGTGTGGGGAGTAAGCGCCCTCTTCCGTGTAAAAAGCAGGCAAATCTTTAATCCAGTCAGGAAGAGGTGCAGAACTTAACGCCTTATTCTCCGCGATGGATTCATTAATTACGGTTACCATTTTCTGTAAATCAGCTAATTCCCAGGATTCAAACGGTCCTTGCATCCAGCCAAAACCCCAACGAATAGCCAAATCAACATCTCGGACATTATTGGCAATCGACTCTAAATGAAAGGCACAATAATGGAATAGATCTCTGGAACAAGCTGCTAAAAATTGTGCCTGCTTATCCTTTGAAGCAATTAAAGCCCCCATTCGCGCTACAGGATCAGGGTTTTTCATAATATTTTTTACTTCATCACTCACCTGTGCTTTAGCAACCCGATAAGATCCAGTTTTGACATCATAAACCTCAATTTCTTTTCCAATTTTACGATAGATACCCTGACCGGATTTTTGACCTAAATGACCTTCTTTAATTAAATCATCTAGCCATTTTGGAAGCTGAAACACTTTATGCCAAGGATCATCTTTCAACTGTTCTTTCATGGTATTTACTACATGTTGCATGGTATCTAAACCCACAACGTCCATAGTTCTAAATGTTGCTGATTTAGGTCTTCCTAATAAGGGACCAGTAAGAGCATCCACTTCATCGAGGCTCAAACCCATCTCAGTAGTGTGATGGATGGTCATTAGCAAGGAAAATACACCGATTCTATTCGCAATAAAATTGGGGGTATCTTTTGCCCTTACGACTCCCTTACCCAATCGACTGGTTAACCAGGTTTCGAGATTATCCAGCAATGATCTGGAAGTGGTTTTGGCCGGAATTAACTCAGCCAGATGCATGTATCTTGGCGGGTTAAAAAAATGCACACCACAAAACAATTCGCGATGCTGTTCAGGTAGCACCTCGGACAAAGAATTAATACTTAATCCAGATGTGTTACTCACTAAAATAGCTTTTTCGGATAAATAAGGAGAAATTTTTTGGTACAAATCCTCTTTCCAATCAAGACGCTCTGCTATGGCTTCAATAATCAAATCACAGGCGGCTAAATCCGCAAGATCCTGTTCATAATTTCGTGCTTGCAATAAAGAAGCAGTATGGGGGGTAGCTAATGGAGCAGGCTTTAATTTAACCAAATTTGCTATGGCTTTATCAATTAAGCTATTTGGAGCCCCTTCTTTTGCAGCTAAATCAAAAAGTAGAGTCTCGATTCCTGCATTGACACAATGAGCAGCAATCTGTGCTCCCATAACTCCTGCACCGAGAACCGCCACTTTCTTTATGAAAAAAGGTTCCTGCATGATTTTTCCCTCGTTTGGTGATGAAATAAAATTATATTCCCTTATTAACCTAACTATTTAAATAAGCCATCTTATTCGCGAATAAAATCATTTATTCGATGAAATGTTCTTACACTTATCAATATCAATACCGATATCAATTATAACCTTTTATAACCTTGGAAATTTGACCGCAAATAAAGTAAACATATAAAAGCGCCTAACTAAAATCCTCGCTTCACATAATCCTGCTCACTTCATCCTACGTCACTCGACTTGTCCGAGGGATCCAGTAATCTTAAGTCATACCGCAATGTGTTCCCATATAAGTAAAAACACTTAAACACCTTATTTATAATCAAATCCCGTGCAGCCAGGAATCATCCTAAAATTAGCAAAATGCCACTTTATTGGATAGATCCCCGCCTGCGCAGGGAAGACAATTAACTCATTTACAAAATTATTGTACATTATAAAACTTGAGGGAATACCTCAGTACGCGGGCAAGACAGCTCATTAATCTATACCATTTAAGGTACATTAAAAATTATGAGAGGATACCTCAGCTCCACAACCCTTCTGATTCTCTACGTCCCTCGGCTTGTCCGAGGGATCCAGTAATCTCAAATTATAAACTAAACTATAAACACGGAAATTTGACGGTAAGTAATTAAACACCTAAAAGTGCATCACCCACAACCAATCTTCCTAAACTCTTAGGATAAATTAAAACGAATCCCTTGAGCTAACGGCAAATCATCACCCCAATTAATGGTATTGGTTTGTCGTCTCATATATGCTTTCCAGGAATCCGAACCTGACTCACGTCCCCCGCCAGTTTCTTTCTCTCCTCCAAATGCGCCACCAATTTCAGCCCCCGAGGTGCCAATATTAATATTGGCTATACCACAATCGCTACCCCATGCGCTTAAAAACCGCTCCGCATTTTTCAGGTCTTTAGTAAATAAAGCTGATGATAATCCTTGTGGCACACCATTTTGCAAAGCAATTGCCTCATCCAGCGTACGATAAGACATGACATATAGAATAGGAGCAAAAGTTTCTTCCTGCACGATATCCCAATCATTTTCTACATGAGACACAAGCGTGGGTTGTACAAATGATCCACTTTGCTTCAGTACATCACCCCCAAAAACAATTTGCCCACCGGCTTCTTTTATTCGCTCAATGGCTTTCTTAAATTGATCCACTGCTTGCTTATCTATTAATGGCCCCATAAGATTACGGCTATCTAACGGATCGCCGATGGTAATCTGCTCATAAGCATGTTGCAGCCTTTTCACCACATCGTTATATTGCGACTCATGAACAAACAATCGGCGAGTTGATGTGCAACGTTGCCCTGCGGTCCCTACGGCTCCAAATACAATTCCAGGAATTGCCAGATTCAAATCAACGGACTCATCTAAAATAATCGCGTTATTACCTCCCAACTCAAGAATGGTTTTCCCAAGTCTTGCAGCAACTTTTGCTGAAACCTGCTTTCCAACAGCCGTTGATCCAGTAAAAGAAATCAAAGGTATGCGTGAATCATTAACCATTGCTTCGACCACATCGTGAGATTCAGGAATAATCAAACTAAAAATTTCAGGACAATTATTTTTCTTTAATACGTCATTACATATATGTTGAACAGCGACTGCACAAAGTGGTGTTTTTGCGGATGGTTTCCAGAGGGTTATATTGCCACAAATAGCAGCTAAAAAAGCATTCCAGGCCCAAACCGCCACTGGAAAGTTGAATGCTGAAATAACGCCAATAATTCCATAAGGATGCCACTGCTCGTACATACGATGATTAGGACGCTCCGAATGCATGGAGTTACCATACAACATACGAGATTGGCCTACTGCAAAATCGGAAATGTCAATCATCTCCTGAACTTCGCCATCTCCTTCCTGTTTGGATTTACCCATTTCCAATGAAACAAGACTTCCCAAACTGTCTTTATGGTCACGTAAAGCCTGACCAATTTGCCTGATGATTTCACCCCGCTTGGGTGCAGGCACTCTTTTCCAATCCTGGGCTGATTTAACAGCTCGGCTCATAACCATTTCATAATCGTCCATGGTACAAGTAGCTATTTCAGCGAGTTTTTCTCCATTTGCGGGATTATAAGAGATCAAATGATGTTGATGATGCTGGCTAATCCAACCCTGACCACTAAAAGCGCCAGGATTTACACCATCAATTTTTAACTGGTTTAACAATTCCATAAACAACTCCTAAGCGTAATATCTTCCAAAGCGATTTTCTAACACACTGGATAATTGGAATTTCTCCTGCAATATAAGACCTTTATATTCATTAGCCTGCCCTAATACCAAATCCACAACGGCACATACACCTGAAGCAGTACTTACTTGTATTGCAGACCACTCTAAACCACGAATTGTTTCTGGATATATCTTCTTGACATAACTCTTTTCAGTTAACTCACCGCGCTTGATGCCTTCAACTGTCACGTAAACAATAACAATATCCTGATAAGTTTTCGGAATTGCATTTTCTAAAATTCGTTTTAAAGTAATGCGATCATCGTTTAGTCGCAAGTCATTCATTAATAAACGCATTTTTTCGCAGTGTCCCGGATATCGCATGGTTTTATAATTCATAGAATAAACTTTGCCTTCATATAATTCAGCAAGACTTCCAAGACCGCCTGATGTATTGAACGCTTCATACTCACATCCATCAATCTGAATAGCTTCTAAACCTTCCAATGGTGCCATAGTTACTGGTTTTCCGGCTTCAATTCCGTAACATGGGTTACCATACTCATTAATTACCCCATCAGTGGACCAGGTTAACGAATAATGGAGCGCATTATTAGCCCTTTGCGGCAACGCACCAACGCGTAATTTGGCATGATGGCAATGATCAAATTCCTGCATCAAACTATTGGCAGCTATACTTATAAAGCCTGGAGCCAAACCGCATTGAGGAACAAATGCAGTCTCTGCATTTAAGGCAATGGTTTTGACTGCATCGGTAACTGCAGTATCTTCGGTTAAATCAAAATAGTGGGCTTTTGCCGCTTTTGCAGCCTGTGCTACATGAGTATTTAAAAAATAAGGCAAACTTGAGATAACAGCGATGATGTTATTTTTTTCAAGGTAGGTTTGCGTGGATTGTTCATCTTTAACATCCAATGCAACCGTTTTTATTTCAGGCAACGCATCCAATAACCTTTTTACATCTGAGCCATTAAATTCAACATCGACCAGATGAACCTGATAAGCTCCGCTATCAGCTAATAAACAAGCAATTAAACTTCCTATTTTTCCTGCGCCAGTAATCATTACGTTATACATTCAATCCATCTCCTTTGTAAAACGTGTCCATCCTACACAAATTCTCGATAATTGGATAGACTGGATTTTTAAAAAAGGCATTTAATAGTTAAAAACCAATGGAATGAATCACTTAGTCAATAAAATACACATTGAACTTCCTGACAAATATTTAATATCTTGACGTGAATGCGTCACTCATTTATCTTCGCTACTTTAGAGTGTCAGATCATCTTATGAAGCACGCTGTTTTCAATAATGCCCTATCCATCGAATCGACAGGTAGAGTTAAATATTCTTCATACCTCCTGCTTTTTATAACAGGTACTTTAGGTCCTTTGGGATTTGCGCCTTTCCACGTGCCTGGTTTGACCATTATAAGTTTGGCAATTCTCTACTGGACTCTATCGACTTCATCTTTTAAGCAATGCCTGGGTCTGGGATTTGCATTTGGCTTTGGATATTTTAGTTTAGGCGTTTCATGGGTTATAGTAAGTATTCATGATTATGGGCAAATGAATTATATTTTATCCGGGCTTATAACAATACTTTTTGTATCATACCTCGCATTGTTCCCTACCCTGGTAGCCTGTTTTTTTAAACTGCTTTTATCCACACGGTCAAAATTAGTTAACCTGCTTCTGTTTAGCAGTCTTTGGTGTTTGAGTGAATTCGCAAGAGCGAATTTATTCAGCGGGTTTCCCTGGCTGTTGATTGGAACAACTCAAATTGATACCCCGGTCAAATATCTGGCTCCCATTTTAGGCGTTTACGGGGTAAGCTTTTGGAGTTGTGTTACTGCTGCTCTGCTCACTTATTGTATCCCTGAGCGTGCTCCAAAGCGTTATCGATACTTATTTCTTTTTGTTTTAATGATTACTGGCCCAGTTGTGATGAGCAACATTGATTGGACCACTATAAAAAGAGAACCCATAACTCTTGGTGTAATTCAGGCCAACCTTTCAATGCGAGACAAATGGGATGAAACTTTGTTTTGGAGTATGTTAAAATACTATAAAGAAGCTACTGAAAGTCTTTTGGGCAAACAGTTAATTATATTACCTGAATCCGCTATTCCATTGCCCGCAAGCTATCTCGATGAATATTTAACCAATCTGCATCAAAAAGCCCTAACGGCAAATAGTGCGATTATTCTGGGGATATTACAACCTACAGATAATAACGAAACCCATTACTACAATTCGGTAATAAGCCTTGGAAAGGCTAAAGGTCAGCATGTAAAAAAACATCTCGTACCTTTTGGCGAGTACATTCCTAAGCCGTTTGTCGGTATTAACCATTGGTTGAACCTGCCCGAACCTAATATAGTGCCCGGAAAAAAATCACAGAATCTAATTCAAGTTGGTGAACATCCAATTGCTAGTTTAATTTGTTATGAAATCGCTTACCCCCACTTACTACGCATGCAAATGCCTCTTGCGCAATGGATAGTTTCAATCAGTGACAATGGATGGTTTGGGCGCTCACTCGCAAGCTATCAGCAACTCCAAATGGCACAATTCCTTTCTCTCATGACAGGAAGATTTCAAATTGTAGTAAATAATGATGGCTTATCCTCCGTTATAAACAACAAAGGGGATATCCTTGATGGTCTTCCTCCTTTTAGTTCTGGAATATTACAAAGTGAAATATTTCCTGCCTCAGGCTCCACTCCCTGGATCCAGACAAGTGACTATCCTTCGTTAATTTTTTGCTCAATTATTCTAGTAATTATTCTTTTTTTACGCCTTCGTAGGTTTAGCAAGCAATAATCTATTGCTGGCAAGCACAAGAGGGGTTATCCTTAGCGCTTAACAGTCATTTTTATAATTGGACTATGGATAATACTTATAAACCCCAAGAAGTTGAGGAACAGGCGCAACAATATTGGCATAAGAAACAATCGTTTAACGTAACTGAAGATTTAAACAAAGAAAAATTTTATTGTTTATCAATGTTCCCCTACCCCAGTGGCACCTTACATATGGGGCATGTACGTAATTACACTTTGGGCGATGTTATCGCTCGTTATCAACGTGCATTAGGCAAGAATGTATTGCAACCTATTGGTTGGGATGCATTTGGACTACCCGCAGAGAACGCAGCAATTAAAAATGGCATTCCACCTGCAGAATGGACCAGAAAAAACATTGCTGCAATGAAAGAGCAATTTTTACGTTTGGGCAACGCCTATGATTGGAAACGGGAAATCACCACCTGTGATCCTGAATATTATCGTTGGGAACAATGGTTTTTTATCCGCCTGTTTGAAAAAGGTCTGGTTTATAAAAAGAATGCAGTAGTTAACTGGGATCCAGTCGACCAAACAGTTTTGGCAAATGAACAAGTTGTTGACGGCCGGGGATGGCGTTCTGGCGCATTGGTCGAAAGAAAAGAAATTTCCCAATGGTTTATTAAAATCACGTCTTACGCCGATGAGTTACTTACATCCCTCGATACCCTGGATGAATGGCCATCACAAGTCAAGCAAATGCAACGAAACTGGATAGGACGTTCTATTGGGACAGAAATCTATTTTAATGTTCCAAATTATCATAAAAGGCTAAAAATATATACTACGCGACCCGATACTTTGATGGGTGCAACTTATCTTGCTGTGGCAACTGACCATCCTCTTGCAAAAGAGGCAGCACTTAACAATAGTGAAGTAAAAGCTTTTCTCGATAGCTGTCAGGGAACCAAAATGGCGGAAGCGGAACTGGCTACTATGGAGAAGCGCGGAATCGATACCGGAATGACTGCTATACATCCTATTTCAGGTAAAGTATTGCCCATCTGGACTGCTAATTTTGTACTCATGCAATATGGCTCTGGAGCAGTGATGTCAGTCCCTGCGCATGACCAGAGAGATTGGGAGTTTGCACAAAAATACCAATTGCCTATTGTTGAAGTGATTAAACCAGAAAAAGATCATGATTTTAGCAAATCCGCTTACACTGGGGATGGCATCCTTATTAATTCCGCGCCATTTGATAATATTACCTCGTCTCAAGCGATTGAGCAGATAACCCATTACCTGGAAGAGAATGAAGCAGGAAAAGCAACAATCAATTATCGTTTGCGTGATTGGGGGGTTTCTCGCCAAAGATATTGGGGCACGCCTATTCCAATGATTTTCTGTGAGCAGTGTGGTGTTGTTCCGGTTCCAGACGATGAATTACCGGTAACTTTACCTGAAAACGTGGCATTTACGGGCGCAGGCTCTCCTCTGGCGCAGTGTAGCGATTTCGTAAATGTGTCCTGTCCCAAATGCGGTCAGGACGCTACAAGAGAGACCGATACTTTTGATACTTTTGTGGAGTCCTCGTGGTATTACGCACGATTTGCCTGTAAAGGTCAGGAAAATGCAATGCTCGATGATCGAGCAAAATATTGGACACCAGTGGATCAGTATATAGGTGGCATCGAACATGCAGTGATGCATTTGCTTTATGCTCGTTTCTTTCATAAATTGATGAGAGATGAAGGGCTACTTAATTCAGATGAGCCTTTTAAAGCACTGTTAACTCAGGGTATGGTTTTAAAAGACGGACATAAGATGTCCAAATCTGTTGGAAATGTGGTTGATCCCAATCATTTGATTAATACTTATGGTGCCGATACTGCCCGATTATTTGTTATGTTTGCAGCTCCTCCTGAGCAATCATTGGAATGGTCTGATACAGCTGTTGAAGGAGCGCATCGCTTCCTTAAACGAGTATGGAATTTTGCCCATGAGCATTTAAATATGTTTATCGATATTAATGATACCATTCTAAGTGGCAACGGGCATGTTAATTGGCAAACTGTTGAGAGCCGCTTAAAAAAATCCCGTCATGTGGTTCATCATATTCTGGCTCAAGCCAATACTGACTATGATAGAAATCAGTTTAATACAGTTGTATCCGGTTGTATGAAATTATTTAATGAAATTTCCGGTTACTCTATTGAAACTGATGAAGACAAATATTTTATTCACTCCAGTATGAGTATTCTGCTGAGGCTACTAGCTCCAATCACACCTCACATTACTCATTATTTATGGCATCAGTTAGGATTTGAAAAAGCAATTATTGATGCTCCATGGCCAAAAGTAGATAAAAGTGCCTTGAAAACCGAGGAAGTGGATTTCGTAGTCCAGGTTAATGGCAAGCTTAGAGCTCAATTTACAGCCAATGTAGATGCCCCTGAAGAGCAGTTAATTGAAACGGCAAAAGAGCAAGCCAAAGATTTCCTCGTAAATCTTACAATAAAGAAAGCTATTATTGTCACCCATCGCCAATTGATTAATTTGGTTGCTAACTAATGAAACGTGGCAGGTTAGCTCTACTGTTTTTAACTTTTATGCTAACTGCCTGTGGCTTCCATTTAAGAGGCATTGTGGACATACCTAAATGGCTTAATAATGTGGCCATAATCTCCAAGGATGGAGACAGGCAGTTTGGTACCGTCATAGGCTCTCATTTAATAAGTCATCAAATCAGCGTTAATCCTGAGCCTTCACTGGCAGATTATTGGTTGATTATTAATAAAATTAATGTGCAGCAACAAATAATTAGCATTGGTGCCAGCACCAATCCCAGACAATATCAAATTATCATGACTGTCGAATTCCTGTTGCAAAGTAGAAAAGGACAAATTATCAAAGCACCCAGTCAGGTAGTAGTAATTCGACAACTAACAGTGAATAATGATCGGATTTTAGGATCGAATCAGGAAGAAGCCATTCTGATGGCGGAAATGCGCAGAGATGCAGTCATTCAAATTATCAATAGATTAAGTCGACCATAGCAGCATCTTAGTACAATACTGAAAATTCAAACCCGAAGCTGTTATTATTAATCTTTATCTAATTCCATTTCCATTTTGCTCAAATTATAATCTATAATTAAAAGGTATATTAAAAAAAGGAAAAACAATGCTTTATAGACTGATGCTAAATTATTTCCGAATTAAATTATTACGCATTGTGATTGCTAAAATCATGGGTAGTCGCGTTGTAAAAAGCAAAAACGTAAAAACAATTAATATGCTTAATTATGGGCTTGAGTTTCTAGCCGCTTACTTTTTAAATCCAAAGAAAAAAGTAAAATAAACTGAGTGATATATATAATATTTACTCTCATATTAAATGAGATCTTTGCTCGACTCATGAATTTATATACCTCTTAAATTACCATACTTAATTTCTCTTTTATTAACAGGTCACACATCAATTCTTATGTAGTTGATTGAGTGTTTAAAGATACTTTTAAAGCAATCATAATCAATGTTCGAAGGATAAAGTATCATTCGAATGAACAGCACTCATGGTTAAAAACCTGACAACACAACAAAAATCACCTATCATTTAATCAGGTGGTCATTTTTTATACATATGCTTCCTGTAAGCAATTTCTAACAATGAAACAAAATCAATTTACAGTAAATACTTAAGCTCCAGGATTGAACTCCGAAAAATTTCATTTCGATAATTATGAACCTGGCTTAAAGATTAGAGAACAGATGCTTTAATATCGATACAAGGATGGAATTATGGCAGTACTAATTCTCATTGTAGCCATGCTGTTAAACGCAACAGAAGTAAGGGGCGCCACATACTTTGGTACTGCTTTATGTGCTTACCCTCAGTATCAATGCATTAAAGTAAAACGCTGGCAAAGCTGGGAAAAACTCTTCCCCGATCCGGTACAAAGAGATTTAGTACAACGATTAAATCGTAGTGATAACAGGTTATGGAGTGGAAAAAAAATTATTGTTCCTAAAAACCTGGACAATGTATCCTTATTTGACCTCTCCCCCCTTCCCTTGCAAATCGTCTCAGATGGAAAAAAACAAATTCTTATTGATCAGGACAAACTGGCCTGGGCTGCATATGATGCATATGGATATCTGGTCCATTGGGGACCTATTTCTTCGGGACGGGATGTCTGTGTGGATAGTGAAGATTCATGCAGAACCATAACCGGTATATTTCATATTTACTGGAAAAAAGATAAAGAATGCGATTCAGAGCTATATGATGGCGCGCCTATGCCCTATTGTATGTTTTTTCATAAAGGCTTTGCCCTACATGGTTCAGATGACATACCCGGTAATCGGGCAAGTCATGGCTGTGTACGAATGTTTACAAAAGACGCCAAATGGTTAAATACCGAGTTTATTGAGCTCGCTAATGAAGAAAAAAATATTGCTGGAACAAAAGTTATTATCCTTCCATTAAGCTCTGATTCAATCTTCACCCAAAAGAAAAAGAACTAATATTTAACCTAAAATCCACTCAATTTGTTTTTTTAAATCTATGTTTATTGCTGAGAGCTCTTCAATTTCGTAATCAATATAAGGATTTTCTGAGTAGTTTAAATAATGCTGCATTATCTTATCTCTCTCAAAATGCAACCAATTTATCTGAGGCATAAATAAATGCAGCATACCCTCAACCCAACTATCAAGAGTTTGCCAATAGGGATCGTCATTAAGGGTCATTTTATAACGATTAATCAAATTTGGTGCATGTTTTGCTGCATACCAAATTTCCGAAGTGACCCAACGATTTACGGTAAATAATCTTATAGGTAACCCAAATTGATTCATCCCAATCGCTATAAGATGCGTCATTGGATTATCAATATATCGATTCCAATCACTCAATGGAGCGGGTTTTATATGTTTTGGTATGTGTTTATAACGTAAAAAACAGTGGAAATGTCCGTGCTCTGCACTTTCAAAGTCTTCTCTATGGCAATGATAAAAGTATTGAGCACCGGTTGTATGATCAATTCGATCCCCCTTTGGATAATGACTCATTCGTTCATGTCTGAGATTTTTTTTGAGTGTATAATGAAGGATATTACCACCATTCTCATCAATCATTTTCTGCTGTGCTCCCAAAACCTGAGCTGCATAACCCAGAAACTTCTTCTGATGCCAATTCGTAAGAGGAGGTAATATAAATTCTGATTTTGTTTGCATAATGAATACTAACTAAAAGAGGTAGTTTAACTACCTCTTATCTAAAACCAAACTAGTTACTAGTCACCACTGCAACCGTTGCAACCCTTACATCCTTTACATCCTTTGCAACCAGTACACCCTTTACAACCTTTGCAACCCTTACATCCTTTGCACCCGTGACAGCCATTTACTGTAGTAGAAGATGAATCATCAGCATAAGCTACAGAAACCATAGGAGCTGAAGATAAAGCAGTTAGTAGTGCAGCAACAGCCATTGTTGATTTTTTCATGATTATAACTTCCTTGATTGTTATAGTTTTTTTTGAATCAATAAGATATTAGCAAATAAATTGAAATATTTCTTCCACTTTGAAATAAATATTTTTGACTTTTATCATGTTCTATGCAAATAGCTAAAAGTCCTTATTTTTATCATCCAGGAAGTTCCTTTTTGGAAATAAATAAAAATAGCTTATCCATCAATCGCGTACTTAAAAAGCGTTTTAATAAAATAAGCAGATGTGCCGGAAAAGTTACTGGATATTTAGGCCTTGGTTTTGGGGACTCAATCGCATGAATCAACTTATTGATGACGGCATCCGGATTTCTGGTGAATATGGAATTTTTTTTAGTTTGTTTGTAAGTTGACAACATATTGTCGTATTGTTTGGCAAAAAAACTATTTTTTACATCCACATTTTTCAAAGAGCCATCAACCACGTTATCTCTAAATTGGCTTTGTATTGGCCCTGGCTCAATTGTAATTACATCTATACCAGATGAACGTAATTCTAATCTTAATGTATCGCTTAATCCTTCAACTGCATATTTGGATGAATTATATGCACCTCTGAATGGCATACTCACCACACCAAGAATAGAACTTACATTGATGATTCGGCCTTGTTTTTGCTGCCGCATTATTGGAATAACCAGATTAGTCAATTCAAGCAGACCAAACACATTAGTTTCAAATTGTTTGCGTAATGTGTCTCGAGTAATGTCTTCAAGTGCTCCGGCCTGGCCATAACCGGCATTATTTATTAAAACATCTAACTGACCATTGGTTAATTCCATCAATTGAGTAAAGGCGCTCAGTATTGATTGTGAATCATTAATATCTAACAAAAGTGTCTCTATTCCTTGTGCTATTAAACAATCCACATCGCTTTTTTTCCGACATGAAGCAATGACGCGATGTCCTCTTTTTTTTAACGAAAAAACAGCATCATGTCCAATACCACTGGAACAACCTGTTATCAAAATGGTTTTTGAGATCATAGATCACCTAAAAAACTGATTGCCTTAATGCTACTCTTGGCACGAACTAAAATCTATTTTATTTATACAGAATATCAGTTAAGTAACTATTTATGAACGAAATTTAATTAAATATACAATATGGTCTATAATAGTGCTAACAGAGTAATTTAAGGGATTAATCATGGAGAGAGCAAGGATTAAACGTTATCCGTTAGCGATTGTGCTTTTTGCTTCAATCATCACACTAGCAGGATTATACAGTGGACTTGCCAAAGCAAATCCCTCGAACCCACTTCCTGGTACCCAATTGGCTTTTTTTATCGGTTATCATAGTTACGGTGGGCATATTCGTCCAGCGTATGTCTATTATGGTCCTAGAAAAAGAGCACGAGGAGTTTACTGGACCGGGTGGCGATTTTCAGGCAATGGCTGCAGAAATACCTGCCTCGTTGATCGTTGGACTGGTCGCGCCATTCGATGTAAAAAAAGATGCATGTAATCTTTTAGAAAGAAAAAAGTGGAACTGGTATGCTTTAACCCAATGATCATGGATAATAAGTACAACTGAGATTAGTCCGCCAATTTCTCGACGGATCAAACTATTTTATTATGCAAAATAATCAATTATACCCCTTAAAAGTTTATTATTTAACGGGATAGGCGCGACAGACTCTTCTGTCGGATTAAGAAATTCAACATCCTGTTCAGAATTGCTTTGAGAAAAGTGGCGCGAGTTAGAATCAGCCCCTATAGTTACTTCAGCGAGATTCAAACCTTGAGCCTCCATTAGTTCTCTTAGTTTTGGCAAGGCCTGCTCCACTGCATCACGAACTTGTGCATTATGACTGCCTATATTGATCGACGCATCGTCTTTTATCACTTTAATATTTATCTCCAAAGGGCCTAAATGTTCTGGATGCAATTTGATTTGAGCGCCGTTTATCTCTTGTTTCCCAAGCCAGACTATTCGTTCTGAAAATTGATCGGGCCATTCAGAATGATTCATTTCAGCGGAGATAGTTAAAAAATTATTTTCGATGCGATCAGAGGGATTTTGCATACGAATCGAATTATTACCAGATGTCATATTAACCAAATTCAGTTGTTTATCAAAATCACCGTTTTGTAACACGTCATGAGTCAAAATTTCAGCGTCATGAACAGAAGATTGAGAATTCACCTTTACATCCTGATTATTTATTAGCTGACATTCACTTTTGTCCAAAGAATAAGTCTCATCAATGGTTTTTCTATCACTCAGTTCACCATCATTTGACTCATGGTTATTATTTTCGACATTTTGCTGAATGTTAATTTGATCATCTTTATCACTATTTGAAACTATTAATTTCTTTTCAACCTGTACTAATTCAATTTCTTCATTTGCGACATTTGAAATACTAGTTTCCTCTTGATTTGATTCCAGGAGTTGAGGGGGCTGGTAGCATTGGGAATTAATCCAGGTAATAGCTACATTATCGTCAAAATTAATCAAATTATCCGTTACTGGATCTTCATCAGCGTCAGATATATTCAATTCTTGAGCAGGCCCTTGAGGTTTTAGAGCAAGAGACTCCTGCTCAATATTATCTTTAAGAGAAATAACTTCTTTATTGTCGGGAATTGTGACCTGTATTTGAGATAATAATAGCACAAACTTATTCGACTCAGATTCAAGCATATCAGCATATTGATTATCTGTAAGCTCGATTTCAGTATCCAGGGCTGCTTCTTGATTATCAAGCGAAATGGCCTCAGTTGTAGCCATTACGCTTGAATAAAACGGTGTCGGCTCAATCATTTAACACTCCTTATATTAAGGTTTATCCTAGCAATATTTATACCAACTCAAAATATTAACCCCCATTAAATTAAAAGAGTGTTAATTAATATTGCCTCTTTGTAAAATTCAGTAAAGGAACTATAGCTGTTGTTCAAGTAATGATAGGCTTGATAAATAAACTAATTTATAGAGTCCAATATGCCCTTAGATACTTTTTTTACAGCAAAAACCCCCCCTACCAGAAAAGCTATTCTGACTAAAATTCATAAAGCACTATTTTTAAATGAGGATGTTAATTCCCACTTGAAATCAAAAAATGAGATAGAACAGGAGTCCTATTTATGGGGAGGCATTGAAGAACTTTTAACGAATCCCAAAGTTGATGAACCCTTTAAAGACTTTTATAACGCACTTTATACTCGTTTAAATGATTTTGAAAAAGCTCTGAGTAACAATCAATTTAAGCATGCTGTATTAATGCAATACGAACGATTCGCAAGTGCATTAAATGATTGTAGTAATCACCCTATAAAACTTGAAAGCGCGACTAAAACGTATTTTAAATCATATTATTGTGTAGGCATCATGGATTTGGAAACTAAAAATCCCATATTAGTTCGGCTTGCTGAAGGTACTGCGGGATTAGGGCTTGGTCTGTTATGTACTGCAATTATTGGTTTGCTTTTTCATGCCATCATCAGTGCTATGATTTTAGCTTTATCTCTAACCTTGTTAATCCCTGCAAGTTTTTCATTGCTTACCCCCGCATCACCAGATACAACTAAAATGCAAGATTTTGAAAAAAATATATTTCAAAGTGCAGCCGAATTGAGCTCACATTATCCTGCAGCAAATCAATCAGATAAATTGGAGCAACCTTTCAAGCAAAAACAAGGTTAATAATAAGCCTAAAGAGGCCGTTAACCCTAATGGCCTCTTACATGTGACCAATTGCATCTTCTATTTCATCAGAACTCATGAAAAATTATTAAATTTAAGCTATGATTGAGGTTTTGATTTCGGGAGTTCTTTTATATGAAAGTAGGCCATGACAGTCTATCAACCAAAAGCGAGTTAACCGTTGATGGAAAAACCTATCATTATTACAGCTTAAAAATTGCAGAAAAAAATCATTTTAAGGGAATAAACCGCCTCCCCTATTCACTAAAAGTGCTTTTTGAAAATTTATTACGTTTTGAAGACAACAGCACCGTAACCACCAAAGATGTTCAGGCTATTGCGCAATGGCTAGAAACTAAAACATCGCAACATGAAATTGCCTTTCGTCCCGCACGTGTTCTTATGCAGGATTTTACCGGAGTACCCGCTGTAGTTGATTTGGCCGCCATGCGTGATGCTATTGTAAAACTGGGCGGTAATGCGGATAAAATATCTCCTTTATCACCGGTTGATTTAGTAATTGATCACTCCGTTATGGTCGATAAATTTGGCACACCTGATTCACTGGAAATTAATACTGAAATTGAGATGGAACGTAATAATGAGCGTTATGAATTTTTACGTTGGGGCCAAAAAGCATTTTCAAACTTTCAGGTTGTTCCCCCTGGTACCGGAATTTGCCATCAGGTTAACCTTGAATACCTGGGTAAAACGGTTTGGAGCAGTGAAGATGAGGGTAGTTTATATGCTTATCCTGACACCTTGGTAGGAACCGACTCTCATACCACCATGATCAATGGTCTCGGAGTTCTGGGCTGGGGAGTTGGTGGAATTGAGGCTGAAGCAGCAATGCTCGGACAGCCGGTATCCATGCTCATCCCTGAAGTCATCGGCTTTAAATTAACAGGAAAACTTAAAGAAGGAATTACTGCTACCGATTTGGTTTTAACTGTAACACAAATGTTACGACATAAAGGGGTAGTTGGTAAATTTGTTGAGTTTTACGGTCCAGGATTAAATGATTTACCTTTAGCCGACCGGGCTACGATTTCCAATATGGCACCCGAATATGGTGCAACCTGTGGATTTTTCCCTGTAGATAAAGAAACGGTTAAATATTTGGAACTTACCGGGCGTGATGCTCATACTGTCGCTTTGGTTGAAGCTTATGCTAAAGCTCAAGGCATGTGGTATGACAAGGATAGTGAAGATCCCGTATTTACTGATACCTTGCATCTCGATCTGGATACAGTTGAGCCTTCTTTGGCAGGACCGAAAAGACCTCAGGATAAAGTTAATTTAAGTACCCTGCCGATTGAGTTCGAACAGTTCTTAGAAGAAACCGGTAAACTAACAGAAAAAAATGATTTATATGCTGTCAAAAATAAAGATTTTGAGATGCAACACGGTCATGTCGTCATTGCAGCGATTACCAGCTGTACTAATACATCCAATCCCAGCGTGCTTATGGCTGCGGGTCTGGTCGCTAAAAAAGCGGTCGAAAAAGGTTTGCAACGTAAACCATGGGTTAAATCATCATTAGCACCGGGATCTAAAGTAGTAACGGATTATTTGAATAAAGCAGGATTGCAGGAATATCTTAATCAATTGGGATTTAACCTCGTGGGATATGGTTGTACAACGTGTATTGGTAACTCAGGTCCCCTCCCTGATGCAATCTCACATACTATTTCGGAAAATGATTTGGTTGTTTCAGCGGTTCTTTCCGGTAATCGGAACTTTGAGGGACGGGTTCATCCTCAAGTAAGAGCAAACTGGCTCGCCTCACCTCCTCTTGTTGTTGCCTATGCGTTAAGCGGAACTACATGCAGTGATTTAAGTAAGGATCCTTTGGGACAAGACAGTGATGGAAATGATGTCTATCTGAAAGACATTTGGCCTACGAATGCG
Organism: Legionella sp.; assembly: GCA_030694525.1. Taxonomy (GTDB): domain Bacteria; phylum Pseudomonadota; class Gammaproteobacteria; order Legionellales; family Legionellaceae; genus Legionella. The sequence continues at coordinate 35,379 of JAUXYG010000131.1, forward strand.
GAAGTTGCTGCAGAAGTTGCAAAAGTAACAGGTGGTATGTTCCGGAAAGAGTATGCTGAAGTATTTGAAGGAGATGCTCATTGGCAAGCCATTAAAACCAGTACAGGACAAACCTATGGATGGAATCCTGATTCAACATACATTCAGCATCCACCATTTTTTGAAAATTTAAAACCAAAACCAGAACCTATCAAGTCCATAAATAAAGCCTATATTTTGGCTTTATTCGGTGACTCAATAACCACGGATCATATTTCTCCAGCAGGTTCTATTAAAGCAAGTTCTCCCGCAGGCCTTTATTTAGAGTCAAAGGGTGTTCGTGAGAAAGATTTCAACTCTTACGGTTCACGCAGGGGGAATCATGAAATCATGATGCGCGGTACTTTTGCCAACATTCGCATTCGAAATGAGATGACTCCCGGCCAGGAAGGTGGAATTACCCGTTATATTCCAACCGGTGAGATCATGCCAATCTATGATGCATCGATGCTTTATCAGGAACAAAATCAGGAATTAGTAGTTATTGCTGGTAAAGAATATGGCACTGGTTCATCCAGAGACTGGGCGGCAAAAGGAACTAATTTGCTTGGAGTAAAAGCAGTCATTACCGAAAGTTTTGAGCGAATACATCGTTCCAATCTGATTGGGATGGGGGTTTTACCTTTGCAATTTTGTGGTGACATGACCCGCAAGACTTTAGAGTTGGATGGAAGCGAGCGAATTAGCATTGCTTTATCCGAGGCTCTGACACCTGGAGCATTATTAAAAGTTATAATTGAACGCCAGAATGGTGAAGTGGATGAAATTCAAACACTGTGTCGTATTGATACTGCCGATGAATTAGACTACTACAAAAATGGTGGCATCCTGCAATACGTTTTAAGAAACCTTGCCACAAAATAACATAAATTAAATTTTCGCCCTCCTTTTAGAGGGCGATTTTTTTATTTCACATTCTTAATACTGTTATTCGTTGATTTATTAAATTCAAGATGGTACATTTCGCGGTTGATTATTTATGATGAATCCAGGTGCATGGACATATTATTCTTTGCTAATTTGAACACTAATTATAATAGTTACACAAATCAATCCCTTAATTCCCCTTATTACTGCACCCACTAAGGATCACAGATAATGAATCATTCAAAAAAGGTTTTGAACGTCTTTTCATTGGTAATGATTAACATAATTGCTGTGGATAGTTTACGCACCTTGCCTATCAGTGCGAAACTGGGTTTATCGCTTATTTCATACTACATTGTGGCCGCTTTTGCCTTTTTCATACCCGTTGCCCTCGTTGCCGCAGAACTTGCCACAGCGTATCCAAATACTGGGGGCATTTACGTCTGGGTTCGAGAAGCTTTTGGAAAACGCGCAGGTTTTATTACTATTTGGTTGCAATGGATATATAACGTAGTCTGGTACCCCACCATGCTAGCCTTCATAGCAGCAACACTCTCTTATTTGATTGCACCGGATTTAGCCAATAATAAATTCTACTTATTAGGAACTGCATTAAGTCTTTTTTGGTTATTCACTCTCTTAAACTGTTT
>JAUXYG010000143.1 GCA_030694525.1 Legionella sp.
ATAAGCTTGGATAGTTTTCATGGCTGACTCCGTGTGAATTTAGTTAGACATAATAACAGTTGCAGCCATCGTGCCAACTTTTTGATCATTTGGCTCATTTTTTAACCATATTTTTCTACTATTTTGTTACTTTCCGCAATCCATTCTCAGGTAGCGACAAAAAATTGTCCCTGAAATCAATTAAAATGACATTTTTTTGACCGAAAAATCCTTTATAAAAGAACGAACTTTTTTTTTCAGGAACTATTCGCCAATTTATTGTCATATTTTTGTATTTTTTTATCAATTTCTTTCCAGTTCAACTCCTCCATACTGTTAATAGATCCACATATTTCGTTTAATAGTTCATTTTGCAGGGCACCATGAGCTAAAGCCACACTATAAGGCGTATTAGTAAACATCACTAATATATGTTTTGAAATATATTTATCTGGATAACGAGCCATCAATTCACGCTCAACCTGTTTTTGCAGAATAAATTTTGGATTCCTTATATGAGAGTGGATCTCATAATAGTTATCCATAGACATTTGCGCGACCGCATCGGTATTTATCTTGCGCTGTTTATAAAAAGCCGGCATGACATGCGACCAGTTGTCCTCATAATCATTTAATAATTCATCAAGAATGCGACAATCCTCAAATGCACTATTCATACCCTGACCAAAAAACGGAATAACACCATGCGCAGCATCACCAATTAACATCACTTCATCGCGATAATACCAAGGAGTAGTCTTAATAGTACTCATTGAGCCGGTAGGATTTTCAAAAAACTCAGATACTAAATCAGGCATCACCTGATAAGCATCCGGAAATTCTTTTTTGAAGAATAAGGACACTTTGTTTTCATCATACAGTTCAGCAAAACTGTCTTTTCCTTCATGGGCTAAAAATAAAGAACCCGTTATCGAATCATCAGGATTTGGATTTCCGAGTAGCATAAATGAATCTCTTGGCCACAAATGCAAATGTTCCCTTGCCATTCCTACCGAATGAGTGCTACTGATCGATAACTCTTTATATCCATGAGATAAATACTCTCGCGTTGACTGAATATGCCCTTCCCGAACCAGAGTTTCTCGAACGAACGAAGGTGCTCCGTCTGCGCCAATCAAACGCTGATAATTTAGCTGCACTGTTTTATCACCTTTTGCTTTAAATTCCAGGGTTTTATTTGCCAAGTCTATATAAGTCAATTTCATATCGAAATATAATCGAATATGCGAATTTTTTTCGGCCTCATTGAGCAATAACGCATTCAGTTCGGTACGTGAAATAGCATTTATATGCTCACCGTTGTGACGCCCAAACGGCTGATAATGAATCCTGCCATCTTGTTCATGAATCGCTCGTGCACGCATGGGAACCATAATCTTTGCAACTTCATTCATGAGATTCATTGCACTTAAGCCGGTGATACCTCTGCAGGAAAGAGCAAGATTAATGGAGCGGCCATAGTCCGTGGGACCCTGGCGAATATCAGGACGAGACTCAATCAAATCCACAGAGTACCCACGCCTTGCGAGATATAAAGAGCAAAGCGTTCCGGCGAGACCTCCTCCGATTACAGTAATAGTCTTCATCTCAACTCCTGTAAGGTATCAACTTATTCTAAACTCATTGCACCAAATTCGAGATAAGCCATAACCTATGACTTGAATAAGCACAAAAATTTCAGACGTAAAAAAGTACATCTTTCAGGCTCTTTAATGAGCCCGGAAGAAGTACAACACTGTTACGACATAAATCAATAGAATGGGATGCAAGATTTGTACCGGATGGATCTAATTTGTAACAATTTAAATATTAATGGTAACCATCCTGTGTTTTTCCACGGAACACATGATAGGCATATAAAGTATAGCCTATCAGGATGGGCAACATGATGACCACGCCGATTAAAATAAATTTTAATGTAGAATCCGGTGCAGCAGCTTCCCATATAGTTACCTGATGAGGAATAAGATAAGGATAGACACTAATAGCTATACCTGCGTAAGAACATAAGAAGATAATGATACTGAATAAAAAGGGTCTGCCTTCATGTCCTTTGTCCAGGCTTTTCCAGGTTAAATAGACCATTAACATAGTGATTAAAGGTAGTGGAGCCAAAAATAAAATATCCGGAAAGCTATACCAGCGATAAAAGATTTCAGTATTGTGCAATGGAGTCCATATACTGATAAATACTAAAAAAATACTTACCATAATTAACAGTCCTTTAGCAATATGCACCATATGCTTTTGGAGTCGGTCCTCTACTTTGATTATCGTCCAGGTGGCTCCTAATAAACCATAACCACAAACCAGAGCAATGCCAGTAAGCAAGCTAAAGGGGGTCATCCAGTCAGGATTGTTTATCGTCATGGCTGTTTCATCGACGTTAAAACCCTGTACAAAACACCCTAAAATAACCCCTTGAAAAAATGAAACGGCTATAGAACTTATTGAGAAAATCCAATTCCATAAAGGTTTACTTTTATTGGCTTTAAAACGAAACTCAAAACTGACCCCACGAAAAATTAAGCCAATGAGCATCAACATTAAGGGCATATACAGTATTGGCAAAATTAATCCGTAAACCTGAGGGAAGGCACCATATAAAACCGCTCCCCCAAATACCAGCCAGGTTTCGTTACCATCCCAAACCGGAGCTACGGAATTCATCATTTGATCCCGTTCTTTTTCATTATGGGTAAAGGGAAATAAAATCCCTATTCCCAAATCAAATCCATCCAAAATCACATACATGATGATAATAAAAGCAAGTATAGCCGCAAAGATAAAAGGTAACATGATTATTTATCTCCTGGATTATTGGTCATGTATTGGAATGCATGATGCTCGGAATCTTCAAGCTTTTTAGGACCTAGTCTTATAGTTTTAAATAAATACAACAAATAAAAACCAAATACTATGCCATAGGCCAGGAGCAACAGAATCATGGATATAATCACTTCTTCCACGCCCACAGCAGAAATAGCATTCTTGGTTCGTAACAAATTATAAACGACCCAGGGCTGCCTGCCTATTTCTGCCGTTAACCACCCGGCTATACTTGCAATAAATCCGAAAGGCGTGAGAAACAGACACCAGCGATGGAATGAATTTGAAGTAAAAAGAGTACCTTTATAGCGCAAAAACAATCCTAGTAACGCAGTGAACAACATTAATAAACCAATTCCTACCATGATGCGAAAAGTAAAAAATACCGTTGCCACCTGAGGTTGATCTTCTGGGCTTACCGATTTAAGCCCTCTCATTTCCCCATTCCAATCGTGAGTATTAATAAAGCTGGCTAAACCGGGAATCTCTATAGCATATAGATTTTTTTGTTCTTTTTGTGAGGGTATGGCAAACACTACTAAGGGTGCCCCTCTCTGAGTTTCCCATATTCCTTCCATAGCGGCTGTTTTCATTGGTTGATAATGTTCTACTTTAATACCAACCCAATCTCCCACTCCAATCTGAATAGGAATTACTATTAAAGCAGCCCACATTGCAAATGAGAGGGCTATTTTTGATATATCCAAATGCTCTTTTTTTAATAAATGATAGCTGGCTACTGCTGCTACGACAAAGCAGGTGGTAGCATACGATGCAAAAAGCATATGAATAAATCGGGGTATAAATGATGGATTAAATACGACATCCCACCAGCTTGCTACTACATATTTTGCGCCAATCAGTTCATACCCACTTGGCGTCTGCATCCATGAATTAGCCGACATGATCCAAAATGCCGAAATTGTGGTGCCAATAGCAACAAGAAGAGTTGCCGTGAAATGCAATGCTGGAGGGACTCGCTTCCAGCCAAAAAGCATCACTCCAAGAAATCCTGCTTCCAGAAAAAAGGCGGTCAGGGTTTCATAAGCGAATAAAGCACCAAGCACATTACCAAATTGCGTAATGAACGGCCCAAAATTAGTTCCAATCTGATACGCTAAGACAATTCCCGAGACCACTCCCATACCAAAGGTCAGGGCGAAAATTTTAGTCCAGAATTGACAGAGATTTAAATAAACCGGATTTTTAGTCTTTAGCCACATGGCCTCCATAATAACCAGGAATATGGCCAGCCCAAGGTTGAGCGTTGGAAACAGAATATGGAACCCGATGCTAAATCCAAATTGTATTCTTGATAACAGTTCAACAATCATTTTCTCACCTCAAAGTGAATCAATTGATTACTCCAGACTTCGATTTTCAACAATCCGGGCTGTCTTTTGAAAGGAAACAACATGATCTTCAATTTGAAATAATAGCTTAAAAAAAGGAAGTATGTAATACAAAAATCTAATTATCAGCTTTTAATTTTAGATTGAGGAAGGCTTTTGATGAAGGCAAAAATATTATCAGGAGTATCGGGTGCTTTATAGAAATATCCTTGAGCAAAATCGCATCCATGGGATATAACAAAATCTCGTTGAAATTCGGTCTCAATTCCTTCCGCAAGCACCTGAATATTTAAACTGTGACCTAAATTAATAATAGCTTTAGCAATAGCGGCATCATTTTTATTAGATGCCATCTCACTAATAAAGGAACGATCAATTTTTAATTTATCTACTGGGAACTGTTTGAGGTAGGACAAGCTGGAATAGCCGGTACCAAAGTCATCAATCACTAATTTTGTCCCCATATCCTTAAGGGCATACATGGTATCCACTACATGATCAATATCTTCGATTAATAAACTTTCTGTCAGCTCAAGCTCAAGATACTTTGCTTGCAAACCAGTGCTTTTCAATACTCGTGCCACAACTTCAGGCAATGAGGTTTGGCGAAATTGTCTTCCTGAAATATTCACAGCGACACTCAAGTTTTTAAGACCTTGTTTTTGCCAGGTCCTGAGTTGGGCACAGGCTTCTTTCATAGCCCATTCACCCATCTCCAAAATCAGACCATTCTCTTCAGCCATGGGAATAAAATCTACAGGACTAACAAGTCCAAGAGTTTTACTGTGCCAACGCATCAGCGCTTCAAAACCAATAACTTTTGATTGCTTTAAGTCAATTAAAGGTTGGTATACTAAAAATAATTCATTATTTTTAAGCGCATCGCGTAGGGCTGTGTCTAATTGCATATGATTAATTACCCGTCTATTCATTTCAGGTTCATAAACCCGATATGTATTTCTTCCATTGTCTTTGGCGTGATACATCGACAAGTCAGCGCTTTTCATTAACGATTCATAATCAGTTCCATCACGAGGATAGAAACTAATTCCCAGGCTTGCCGTGACTTTTAAACTATGTTGTTCTATTTGTATCGGTTTTTCAATTGCATGTAACAGGTTTTGTGCCATGATTTCAGCATCCAGCATATTTTTACAATCCGGCAAAAGAATGACGAATTCATCGCCGCCTAGTCGAGCGACCGTATCAAAATCGTCTGTAGCAATTAATAACCTGTTGGATATGGCCTGCAACAGCTTATCACCCATGTTATGGCCCAAAGTATCATTAGTCATCTTGAATCGATCTAAATCAAGAAATAAAAATGCCAATATTCCCTTTTTCTTTTTGGCCTGCAATATTGCCTGATCCACCCTGTCCATCAATAATACACGATTAGGCAAATCGGTTAGAGAATCATAAGTGGCCTGCATGACCAGTTGATTCTCCATATCTCTTCTTTGGGTCGTATCGTTTAAAATGCATACATAATGTTTCACATGACCAAATGGATCTTTGACTGGCGCCACACTGATTTCACACCAAAAAGCTTCTCCATTTCGTTTGAAACTTTCCATTTCCACAGTTTCTTCGCGCAGCTCACGTATTGCCAGTTCTATTCTTTTATTATTTACATCTTCCGCGTTGGTTCCTAATAAGGTGGTTAGAATTTTACCAACGGACTGTATTTCTGAATAACCGGTAGTTCGCTCAAATGCCTTGTTAACATAAATTACTTTATTTTCTTTTTTAGTAATATCGATAATTGCAACACCGTGAGTGCTGGCTTCAATTGCACGCTCTCGGATAAGAAGCTCATCTTGCGCCATTCTTTTCTGGGTGACGTCGCGAAAGCTGTAAACTCTGCCTACAATTTGGGACCCAACTCTTTGAGGCTGAGTGAATCGCTCATAAATTCGGCCATCTTTAAAGATCAATTCAGGCAGCTCACCTTGCCATTCAGGATTTTGGTAAAGATATTGCACATCTGAAATTAATGATTGTGGGTCGATTAACTGCTCCAGAATGTATTCAAAACTCATGCTTTCCTTACCGGATTCAAGCATATAAGAAGGAATTCGCCACATTTCGACAAATTTTTGATTCCAGTCAACCACAGCCCCTTGCCCATTAACCATCATAATTCCATCAGCTGTCGATTCAAGGGTTGCTCTTAATAAGGATAATGACTTCTCCAGCTCCGAATTTTTTTCAAGAATTTCACTGGGATTAAGATTTATATTTTCGGTAAGAGGAGATTTCGTTGTGCGCTTAAATTCTGGCTGATTATGATACCATTGCTCTAATAATTCAGATAATTTTGGGTGATTACCAATAATATTTAATTCATCGCTGATGTCCGTCACTGACGGTTCCTTGCCTCTTTTTTTTATTTTTTCAGCGGCAGCGGCAACTTTTTCGTAATTGATTTCTTGCCTACGCATGCATCCCTCACTAGAATGACCTACATATTTAATAACGGCAGTTATATCTTAAACTTTAGCAAATAATAGTCTTATAGTACAAAATTAAATCCAATGTGGAGATGGATTAAAACAAATTATAATAATTCAGGGAGTATAACATCATGAAAAATAATCACTTTGACACCCGTGCAATTCACGCAGGACAAGAGCCATGCCCTACTACAGGTGCAGTCATGACTCCCATTTATGCAACATCAACCTATAGGCAAAAAGCTCCTGGAGAACACCTGGGCTACGAATACTCTCGAACTCATAACCCTACTCGTACCGCTTACGAAGCCTGCATTGCAAGTTTGGAGTCAGGCCAGCACGGCTATGCGTTTGCATCTGGAATGGCCGCTACTAACACCATTATCGATCTACTTGATGCTGGAGATCATGTTATTGCCATGGATGATCTTTATGGTGGCTCATTCAGGTTGTTCGACAAAGTTAAAACGCGCACTAACAATTTATCCTTTTCATTTGTGGATATGTCTGATTCAAAAAACATTGAGGCCGCAATCACTCCTAAAACAAAATTGATTTGGCTTGAGACTCCCTCTAATCCCATGCTGAAACTTGCAAATCTCCGTGAGATATCAGCCATCGCGAAAAAACATAATCTAATAACAGTTGCAGACAACACCTTTGCAACCCCATGGATCCAGCGCCCGATTGAAACAGGTTTTGATATTGTGATTCATTCCGCTACTAAATACCTTAATGGTCACTCGGATGTGGTAAGCGGTGTTGTAGTGGTTGGTGAAAATATGGAACTTGCGGAGCGACTCGGTTATTTGCAAAATGCATGTGGCGGAATTGCCGGGCCCTTTGACAGCTTTTTGGTTTTGCGCAGCCTTAAGACCCTTGCAGTTCGGATGCAGAGGCATTGTGAAAATGCCAGAGAACTTGCAAATTGGTTAAATAAACATCCTAAAGTGAATAAAGTAATTTATCCTGGACTAAGTCATCACCCGCAACACGCGTTAGCCAAGGAACAGATGGCGGATTTTGGCGGAATGATTTCTATTGTAATTGACGGCGGCATAAACGAGGCAAAAAGATTCCTTTCCAGATGTGAATTGTTTACGCTTGCTGAAAGTCTTGGCGGAGTTGAAAGTTTGATTGAGCATCCCGCAATTATGACTCATGCCTCCATTCCAGCTGACAAACGTAAAGCGCTTGGTATAGATGATGGGTTCATCAGACTATCCGTAGGTATCGAATATATTGACGATTTAAAAGCTGATTTAGAATATGCCTTAAGCTAATTCGGGATTTAATCTGATAGAATGACTCAAGTTTAATTATGGAGTTGTAATGGTGAAAAAAACTAAAAAAAATGGTGGTCAGATTAATGCTATTCTGGCTTTAACAGTATTAATCATTTCAACCGCCCTTAGTTTCATACCTATTTTTCTTATAGGACTACTCAAAATAGTTCCGAACAAACGCTGGCAGGACACCTGTACCCGGATGGTTGATCAGGTTGCCGCCACCTGGTCAGGTTTAAATAATTGGTATGTTGATAACATTCAAAAATTAGATCTGGAAGTACGCGGTCTTGAACATTTAAATCGAAACGACTGGTATCTGGTTATAGCAAACCATCAAAGCTGGCTTGATATTGTCATTTTACACCGACTATTTAATCGCAAAATTCCAGTATTGAAATTTTTTATAAAAGATCAATTAAAATGGGTTCCTTTACTTGGCTTTTGTTGGTGGGCTATGGGCTGTGTTTTTATGAAAAGATACAGTAAATCATATCTTGCCAGAAAACCGCATAAAAAAGGTAAAGATCTCATCTCAACTCAAAAAGCGGTCGATTCATTCAAACGCACACCAGCATCCATTATGAATTTTATTGAGGGAACCCGGTTTACGTCTGAAAAAAAAATATCGCAAAATTCCCCGTATCAGCATTTATTAAAACCTAAGGCTGGGGGTATCAGCTTCATTATTAGTGCCATGGGGAATCAGATACAAAGTTTACTTGATGTGACGATTGTATATGGTGAAAAAAATCATACCTTATGGGATTTTTTATGCAAAAGAGTCCATTCGGTTAAAGTAACTATCAGACATATTGAAATACCCAAGCAGTTTAGTTCATCATCACTTATTGAAAATGACCTAACGCAAAATGAATTTAAAGAATGGTTAAACCAACAATGGTCAGATAAAGATAACTTGATTACTTCATTAAAATAAAAGGATATAGTATGAATTCGTTACAAAAAATCATAGAAGATGCCTTTGAGCACCGTCAGAACATTTCTGCAAATAATGCTCCCGCAGAGCTCATTGCTGCGGTTAATGAAGTATTATCCTGTCTGGACAGCGGACAATACCGGGTCGCAGAGAAAATAAATAATGAATGGACTGTTAACCAATGGATTAAAAAAGCAGTCTTGCTTTCATTTAAACTGTTTTCCAATCAGGTAACTGAAGCAGGTTATTGCCAATTTTTTGATAAAGTTCCACTTAAATACACAGGCTATACAGAAGAACAATTTACTCATGCGGGCGTCCGCGTAGTACCCAATGCCATGGTTCGTCGTGGTGCTTATATTGCTAAAAATACTATTTTAATGCCCTCATATGTAAATGTTGGGGCATACATAGATGAAGGAGTGATGGTAGACACCTGGGCGACCGTAGGATCATGTGCTCAAATCGGTAAAAATGTACATTTATCAGGTGGTGCGGGTATTGGCGGGGTTTTAGAGCCTTTGCAGGCTAATCCCACGATCATTGAAGACAATTGTTTTATCGGTGCTCGCTCAGAAGTAGTTGAAGGAGTTATTGTGGAGCGTAATTCAGTCATATCGATGGGGGTATTTTTGGGTCAAAGTACCAAAATTTATGATCGTTCAACGGGCACTATCACTTACGGACGAGTACCCGCTGGATCAGTTGTGGTTGCTGGTAATCTTCCCAGCGACGATGGCAGTCATAGTTTGTATTGTGCCGTTATTGTAAAACAGGTGGATGAAAAAACCCGTGCAAAAGTTAGTATCAATGAACTTCTTAGAGCCAACTAAATGAGTGAACTCAAGAGAATCCTTAATAAATTAATTAGCTTTCCCTCCATTAGCCCCAGAGACGCTGGATGCCAGAGTTATATGATTGAATATCTGGAGGAAGCCGGGTTTTCTTGCCAGCGCTTTAATAAGGAGCCAGTAGATAATTTTTTCGCAGTTTATGGGACTGAAGGGCCTTTATTAGTTTTTGCGGGTCATACTGATGTGGTTCCGGTAGGTGATCCGGATAAGTGGGCAACCAATCCATTTATTTTGGAAGAAAAAGAAGGCTTATACTTTGGTCGCGGGGTTGCTGATATGAAGGGAAGTCTTGCCTGCATGATGCTTATGGCAAAAAGATTCGTTACCGCTTATCCCGATTTTAATGGAAGAATGGGTTTTCTTATCACCAGTGGTGAAGAAGGCGATGATTATGATTGTGGCACGCCTTATATTATGGAACAACTTCAACAGCACAATATTCACATCGATTACTGTGTTATTGGAGAACCATCCAGCACTAATAGAGTAGGTGATGTGATTAAAGTGGGACGTCGTGGTTCTTTAAGCGCTAAAATTCATTTACAAGGCAAACAGGGCCATGTGGCATACCCACATTTAGCTGATAATCCTATCCACAAATTTAGTTCTTTTTTGGCTGAGTTAACAACTATAGAATGGGATAAGGGAAATGAATATTTTCCACCCACATCAATGCAAGTAACCTATATTCACTCTGGGGGATACGCCGGGAATATTATTCCTGGAGAAATTGATCTTCATCTGAATTTTCGCTTTTCTACCGTACAGACTGATGTATTGTTAAAAAATCAAATTGATCATTTATGTAAAATATATGAAATCAATCCAGAGATTGAATGGCGTTTAAGCGGCCAACCCTTTTTAACTAAAAAAGGAGTGTTTCTTGATCAATGTCAGTTGGCCATAACTGAAACCACCGGTTTAAATACCGAGTTGTCTACTACAGGTGGAACTTCTGACGGGCGTTTCATTGCCCCTTACGGAATTGAAGTGGTAGAAATCGGACCTGTAAATGCGACCATCCATCAAATTAATGAATGTGTAGCCAGCAATGATTTAGTGATATTAGAACAGATTTATTTTTCAATTGCGGAAAAATTATTGCTAAGACCTATGAATTTATAGTAGACCACATTACTTATTTATCGTCTCAGCGCAGGCTGTATCGATATACGTTAGCAGCCCTTTCGCCTCTTCATGCAGAACCATTTATCGTGCACCCTGGCCTAAGTTGTTGTCTCCCTGTAGGCTGAGTATCCCCTTAAAATTTTATGTTCTTTAATCGTACCTAAAATTCTTTTGTCATCCCCACGCAGGTGGGGAACCATCCAAATATTTAACAAAATGCCAATTTATTAGATAGATCCCCGCCTGCGCCGGGAAGACAATTATCAAGTTATAACTTTAATGTACATTAAAAGTTTGAGGGAATATCCGCCAATTATCCTAATTCCAACTCAAGTAACGATTTTTTCTTGATATTACGGGGTACTGTATCACCAGCCACAGCTTTGTCATTAACCACCTTGGTCACACATGCATCTGACCAGACATTTAAAGCAGTTTCCAGCATATCAATTAGACCATAAAAAGGTAAAATTACGCCCATCATTAGAGTTATTGGTACGTTCATGCTCGATAACAGGCTTATACTGAGGAAAAAACACCCCATAGGGACACCAGCATTTCCAATGGCCGCAATCGTCGCTATTACAACCCATAGACCCATGGTCGCAAAAGATACGTGTATGCCATGAGCTTGCATTAAGTAAATCACCGTTGCAAAGATAAAAGCGGCACAACCATTCATATTGATGCTGGTGCATAGGGGTAAAACAAACCGACTTATTTCCGGTTTAACTCCTAAATTATTTTCAATGGTATTCATCGTAACTGGTAACGTGCCCACTGAGGACTTTGAAAAAAAGGCAACTGACAATGCAGGTAACATGGCACGCATAGCGGCAAAGGGTTTAATATTATTCATTTTAAGCCATAAAGGTAATATAACAAAACCTTGAATTAAATTGGCTAAAACTATAATCAGCAAATATTGCCCGATTCCTTTTAAATCCATCCCTGAGCGTAATTGCACTACTGTCGAGGTTATAAAGCCAAAAAGACCAACCGGTATCACCTTGATAATCCAGCGAGTCATTACCAGAAACATCCCGTGCGCACCACGAAAAAAACGAGTAATAGTTTCTCTGGACTCATCCTCAGGAATTTTTCGCACTGCAAAGCCAACAACAATGCTCAGTAACAGAACACCCATCACCTGCTGCTCCAGAAACGGAGATAATAAGTTCGTCGGAATGATATTATTTAAATAGTTCAAATATCCGAGTTTGGTTGCAGAGTCTGCAAGATGAATATTTTCATGGACCGTACTGGGATTAATCAGAACATACAAAAGACAGCTAATAGCTGCTGCAACAAAAGTAGTGGAAAAAGTATATTTAATCGTTCGCTGCCAAATACTTTTCATCAAACCATCTGTTTTATAATTGGCTAAAGTTACGATAATGGATAACGAAATTATAGGAAGACTTATACTTTTAAACAGTTTGATAAATAGATCGGATATGAGTAAACCCAAGTCCTTTAAAACGGCTATATCTGACATCCCACTGGCAATACCCAAAGCAATCATCAGGGCATAAATTATCGGTGTTTTTAAAATGAAACTTTTCTTTTGTTGATGCGCTGCACACATAGTGTAATCCTTCAAAATTGATTATTAGGCAAATAAAACGAAATTAGCAGCAGCTACAACAACAAATTACTGAGGGTGTGGGAGTTCTTAAGAGAGTGGAGTGAAGTATATTTCTGAACATAAAAACCATCACCTATTTGATTAAAAACTGAACACATCGGGGTGTATTCTAACATAATAAAACTATGCGTCAAGAGCAAGTCTTATAATTGGCTTATAAATATAAATGTTTTAACTTATATTCTGGATTTCAATTAAATCGAACTATGTATCGATTCCGTACAACTGATTTGCTGTTTTATTCGCATAACTCGTCTATAGGCATCATCGATTCGTTCCTGATCAATTTTCTTATTTAGAACCAATTGTTCAATCAAATCAATAACTTCGGGTGCACTTACAGCCCCAAACTGATTACCTAAAATAATCATATCAGCTCCGGCATTGATAGTTTGTTCCAATGCCTCATTTAGAGAATAGTGATTGGCGATAGCATGCATTTGCAGGTCATCACTAATAATCACTCCGTTATACCCCATTTTTTCACGTAGTAAACCCGTTAATATTTCATAAGACAAAGTTGCCGGAATACCCTCTTTATCCAGATTTTTGTTAATGACGTGTGCTGTCATTACCATAACAGGTTTATAAACATCCTTTAGTAATTGATTATAGGGCGCGAGCTCCTGAGGGTTAAACGTATCGGTCACGTCTACAAATCCTTCATGAGTGTCACCCACAGCGCTGCCATGACCAGGAAAATGTTTGTAAGCACAGGCAATGCCATATCGACTGAAGATATCCACAAATTGAGCGGCAGCTCGTGCTACAAGTTTTGGATCAGCAGAAAAACTTCGACCTAACTTGCCAATAATTCCTGCGTCTTCAGTTAAATTTAGATCTACTACCGGAGCAAAATTTAAATTAAAGCCCAATGATTTTAAAGTAATAGCCATTTGACTTACTTCTTCTTCGAAGGCATCTTGACTGAGCTGAGCCAACTCACATGGTTTTAGAGTAGACATACACTCGTCAATAGTGCTTAACCGATCGACAGCGCCCCCCTCATAATCCAATGCAACAAATAATGGAACGTCTTTATCGCTTGAAAGTGATTTGGAAGCATACCATCTCAGCTCATGTATGAGATGCTTTATTTGAGCCTGATCTACCAGATTTTTTCCATAGTGATTCGATTCTATGTCTTTATCAAATAATAGGACCCCGCCTAGACCATCATTAGATAACCATTGTGCAACTGGTGTATACTCATTAATCTCGGTACCATTAAAACCCATGATTAGCATTTGTCCAATTTTGTTTCTTAAGGTAATCAAAGAAGACTCTCCGCGGGAAAATTCATTAAGAAATCATACACAAAGAATGAATATAACGCCATGCTTACCGCATGATAATTGCAGGCTCTAATTTAGGTATATCTTTAAAATCACAGGCACAATTCCCCGTAGCATTAGGAGGAAAAGGAACGAGAGCGAAATCTGATGCAAAACAAACTGAGAGATTCCAGGCACTATCACCCTGATTAATGATGCTCGGTAATGACCAAAATCGTTTAGCCAAGTAAGTTTTCCCTTCATCACTTTGCCAAAAAACAGGCGTGAAGCGTGCATGATACATGAGCTTCTGGGATGGTTCACAAACAAAACTCTGTCTTGTCCAACTTTTCTCAGCAGGCACCGTAACAGTTGTTAATATCTGATTTGTTCTCGCATCAATTACATCAACAACCACATTATAACCGGTCCAGCAACTGTCCTTAGCTAAAGTGAAAAAACAATTGATGGCCCAGACGGGAATAGTGAGTATCATTCCTAAATAAATACCTAATACTTTTTTTCTCATATTTACTCATCTTTTTAAAATAAAGATTCATTAAAATGAGTATATACAATTTCAAAGTAAATGTTTGGGGATCAATTAACGTACGCAGAGAAAATAATCAGAAGGATAATCGTCACAATTCTCTTTGGGCGCGATTGATTGGCCTAAAAGCTCCAGTCCTAACCCCGCTCCAAGTAAAGTTGCTGCTAACGCCCACCCTGCAATTAAAGCAATTCCTACCATAGGCACCCCTAATAAAACGGATAAACCTACCGCTATCAAAGAAGTGATCGGAGACAGGATAAACTGGCCCATGGATACGCTGCCGCCACACATTGAGCCAAGAATAAAACCCGTTAAAAAATAATTATGCTGTCGTTCAGCAGCAGCGATAAGTACCAAATCCACAGCAACTGTTCCCACAACCGCCATAGTTAAAAGTGAAAATGCCCCACCGTACTTTAAGCCCTTGCCAATAATCAAACTAAAATCAGATAGTCCTTTTTGCATATGATGCTTTGTTAGCATAATTATTCCTTAAGAAACAGTCAAAATAACGTTTAATATGTGTAAGATCAACTATCTTTATTTAACAGACTGTTAAATAAAAATAAAATTGATTCTACACTATTTAATCAAAATTGTTTTCGAAACTTTCTTAAGTATTTGGGTCCTAGTGATGCACCATTCCCCTTCTGAATAATCAAAATAAGAAGTCCTAACTTATAAATCCTGGATCCCTCGGACGAGCCGAGGGACGTTGGGATTAAAATGGTCTGAATAAGGTCAAATATTTTATTTAAAAGTCTGATAAATAAGAATAAAATTGATTCTACAGTATTTAATCAAAATAGTTTCGAAACTTTCTTATGTATTTGGTTCTAGTTATGCGCCATCGCCCTTCTGAATAATCAAAATAAGAAGTCCTAACTTATAACCCCTGGATCCCTCGGACGAGCCGAGGGACGTTGGGATTTAAAATGGTCTGAAATAACTCGCAATCATCCATATACCCTAATGCCCCTACGTCCCGCGACTTGTTCGCGGGATCCAGTGGATTTCATCCGGCTTTACTACCCCTCTATTCGCATCTGCAATAAAATGACTAATTAGTAACGGTAATCTGTAATTCAGGAGACGCCCAATAAATTCTTTGCTTATCATTAATGATACGATAAGGTAAAAATATGGAATTTTTTGTATTAAAACGCCAAAAAGTACCACAATAGCGTCCATCAGCTCGAGTGGAAATAGTATTAATAACTGTTCCATTTTGATCTGTAAATCTAGTGCAATATGATGCATCCTGATTGGGTGGTATTTTAAACGGGGAATTAGTCAATTCGATCTCTCCTTGCTTCTTAAAAGAAAAAGCTGCCCGGTTGAAAAAAGAATACAAGTCGTAACTAAACGCATAAATAAGTGAGGAGAATAAAAGAACAATGATGGTTGTTTTTAATTTGGGCAATCTCGTACTATTCCCAACTAAAATTTTATAAAAAAATAACCACGCAAGAACAAATGCTAATATATAAATCAGATTAATCATAACTACTCCCAGTTAATTTACTTTTTAGAGTTTATTTACATATAACTTGCTTCAACGGACAAGATGGATTATTAAAGCTTATTTTAATTAAAGCTTTATTTGACAGGTTAATCAATGCAAACAACACTTTGTGTCAATTATACAAACAGTGATTATGAGCCCAATTGCAACCAGATCTATGGCAGGATAGCCGCAAATTCTGGAATTTTAACCTCTTTATTAGCCGATAAAAATCTTAAATCTCTCGCGCTTTATACTGACACCTTAAGTGAGTTCGATCGTTTCGCCACTCAATTTGCCCAACCACTTCATAATAAAAAAATTTACCCGATTTACAAAGGTAATTTGTCGGAATTAGGTAAATGCGATATATACCTTCGTCTCGATCCGTTGATAAGTTATATGGCATGGAGTAGAGCACATGTTTCTCCTAATAAATTTAGTATATGTGGCTTAATTCATTCATTACCTGGCCAAAATGTAATCGAAGAAATGATGCGATGGTTTAATACTCCATTAAAACCATGGGACGCTTTGATTTGTTCCTCCCAGGCAGGAAAAAAAGTAATTGAGGAGTTATTAAGACAGTGGCAGGATTATCATAAACAATACAATCAAGTTGTTATGCCTGCAAACCCTGTACAACTACCTGTTATTCCATTAGGGATTAATTTAGAGACAACCTATTTATGCAAAACCAATTCAGAACCTTACGATCTATACAATAAATTGCAAATAAATGCGGATGATTTTATTGTATTGTTTGTGGGTAGACTATTTTTTTATGATAAAGCCCACCCAATTCCCGCATTACTCGCTTTAGAAGGGCTTAGTGCTAAATTACAAAATAAACGACGTATCGTTTTCATCCAGGCAGGATGGTTTGATAACGCTGAAGAAGAAGCTTTATACAGAAAAGCTGCCAAAAATTTCGCTCCAAATATACATCATATAATCTTAAAACAGTGTTCAGAGGAATTAAAGTACCAACTCTATCATACAGCGGATGTATTTCTTTCATTGGTTGATAATATTCAGGAAACTTTTGGTCTTACACTTCTTGAAGCAATGGCATGCAGTCTTCCATTAGTTGTATCTGATTGGGATGGTTATAGAGAAACTGTACGTGATGGTGTTGAAGGATTTCTTATTCCTACTGTATTACCTCCCGCTGGCTGTGGTAGGGATATAAGCCTGGCGTTTTCTACCAACTCAATTGATTATGCTACCTATTGCGGCCTTACTGCTCAAATGACGGCAGTCGACATACCTGCCTGTATTGAAGCTCTTTATCAGCTGGCGCAATCAGAAGAATTATGCAATGAAATGGGAGCGGCAGGCTTTAGACGAGTCCAAAACAAATATCAATGGAGGCACGTTATTGAAAGTTATAAACTGCTATTTGATGAGCTTAAATCGATTCGTACAAAAGATCAAAATGAATCCGCTATAACTTTCCCGCCTCGCATTGCCGATCCGTATTTAACTTTTGCACATTATGGAACATGTCATTTAACCAGAGAACATTTTATTTCGGCAATACCCTATGGATTACACCAATTGTCTCAATTAGCTCAGGACCCATTAGGGAATTTCGGTGAAGCCCAGCGACTCAGCTACCCTTTAAATAATGAATTATGGCATTTATTAGAGACCCAAGGCCCTGTGCAGGTTAGCAAAGTAATCGATTATTTTGCGCAACATTATCCTCAAGTCCAGAGTGGGGTTTTACTGCGCAGTCTAATTTATCTCATCAAATATAACGTAATCCAGACAAGTAAAACATAAGTTATGGATTTACATTAGCTTGAATACCTGTCGTACCATTGGTTCCATTGGTACCACTAAAATCTCCGGTACCACCAGTTCCGCCCGTTCCACCACTGCCAGCGGCCAAAGTTTCATTAAATGCGACATTGGATGTATTTACAGCAGAACCATTAAGATTTACACCAATAGCATTCCCACCATTACCTCCATTACCCCCATCACCACCTGCCCAGCTAAATCCATCGGTATTTCCACCGTTGCCACCGGCACTACCTTGTCCGGCAACAAAACTTCCATTAAGGCTCAGCGATTGAATATCAACTGCGGACGTATTATTCAAATCAACTCCAATAGTACTACCGCCCGAACCTCCATCTCCTCCATGACCACCTCTGCGTCCGTTACCCGTCAGTCCATCACTATTACCACCAACTCCTCCGATACCACCATTACCACCAAATAAGTCCGATATTATAATCTCACTTAACGCCACGGAACTGGTATTACTCAGCGAAATCCCAACCGCATTTCCACCGGTACCACCATCACCCCCGTTACCTCCATTGAAAACCCCAACGTTAGTTCCGGTCACTGAATTTGCTCCATTACCGCCATTTCCAGCTACTCCACCTACCAATTGAGTGATACTAACCTGATTGATACTTATATTGGTGGAGTTAGTAATATTGATTCCGAAAACATTGCCACCATCGGTACCATTCTCTCCATTACCTCCACCTGAGCCAGTATCTGGAGTGCCATTAGCACCATTAATGCCAGCAGCCCCAGTGTAATTACTTATATTAATATTCTGAATATATAAATTATTCACCCCATTAGCTGCGATACCGGTACTTTGGGTAGTACCTGCCCCGGTAAGATTGAAATGAGCTAAATAATCATTACTACTTGCTAATAAACTGCCCTGCAACAATGGAGTTCCGCTTCTGACTAGCACGCGATAATTACGATATAGCAAGTCTTCACCAGAACCAATGAAAAATTGGTTTGGTCCGATAGGTAATTGTCCGCCAAGGTTGTACTGCTCACCACTTCCACGATAGATATAAACATAATTTGGCGCTGTATTACCATCAATTGTTGCAGCTAATTCAGCCTCCTGGACTGTCTGATAAGGACGTTCAAAGGTTCCGTCACCACCGGCTAAAGCAAGATTGTTCGCGTAATAGAAATTTTCAGGAGAAACAAATAGTGTTCTGTCTGTAGTTCGGGTTAAATAAACCTGTTTACGCCTGATAATATACTCTCGTAATCTATCAGGTGCAGCAGGATTTTTGACCTCGGGATTTCCAAAATTAAAGCGAATTCCAACAGTAAGCTGTCGACCGCGATACGAATCATACTCGCCACTGGCGGTCAAAGTAACCATCGAATTAACGTTATATTCACCCCGAAGCTCGGAGCCATTAATATCACGTTCATAAGCGTTATTAAATCCATATCGATAGTATCCGGCATAAACACGCAAAGCAGGTATAAAAGGAACCTGACGCCCTATTTCAAAATCAACCCCCTTTAATGCATGAGTTGTAGTGCTAAACATACTGGCGAGCGCTTTATGCCCCTGTAAGATATACCCAGTAAATGGTTGGGATTGTGATATTTTATTTTTTCGACCCAAGGGTAAATAGGCTCGCGTTCGGAAATCCCATAATCCTAAAGCTTCAAGTCCAAGAGTCGTTTGATTATACGGTTTGGAACCATCCCGGTATTGTCCTAAGAAGGCGAATCCACCCAAAATGTATGAGTTATTGGGGGTTAATTGTCGATAACCGACACCCGCATCCGCACCACTTGAAAATCGTCCTGTAGATAAAGAGCCATTCGCAAAAAAAACACGATCAGAATAGTTAACAAAAGGAAAAAGAAAATCATAGTCATCAAGCCAGTCTCCTCCTCCCTGAATATTGGCAGTTTGACGTATTGGATGCTCGGGATTTAAATTGGCCGAATACACGGAGGCTGCAAAAAGGTAGACAGATCCACTCAACCAAATTTTTTTTGGGGAAACGATGATCATTTTTTCCTAATAAATATGAAATTTATCAGCTAGATATATCAAAAATTCAGTAAGTCTATCAAGTGAATTTATTGAATAACTTAAAAATATAGTTAGACTCGTCTTTAAATTGAAGCGGTTGGTATGTTCGTAAGAGGGATGTGTGGTGCTCAATAATTTTTGCATTCTTTAAAGTTGATGAAATAAAATCCTTTACATAAGAACATTTCTATTGCTTTTACATTCCGGGAAGTATAAGCTTGCCCGATTGGAGAGGTGGCCGAGTGGTTGAAGGCGCACGCCTGGAAAGTGTGTATACGGCAACGTATCGAGGGTTCGAATCCCTCTCTCTCCGCCAAATCTTAATCCCCAATTTTTAAACCGGTATAAACCGATGAATATAAAATTATTAGCGATAGGACTTAGTTTATCGATTAATGCATTCGCTGATGGTTATTACCCAGAACCTACATCACAAGATCAGCCTTGGTCAGTAACAGCAAGTGTGGGTAATGGCAGATACGCTCATTTGGACTCATCAGACAAAACATCTGCTCTTGCGCGCCTGGCTTTGGGAAATGAGCTGATGTTAGCCGGTGAATTTGCTCTTGGAGTGGAGTTAGGGGTGCAGAATGGCACGCGTATACGCCTTAAAATTCCTGAAAAGACAAGAGCAGTTTTGGGTTGGCTACCCGTCAGGACAACTCTTGGACCCATGCTTGACTTATTAATCACGGCTAAAAGTGATCCTTTAGCAGGAAGTGCATTTTTTGCTCAGCTAAAGGGAGGTGTCGCCTACAGACACTGGAAAACTAAAGAGCTCACAATAAATAATTTGTCACAAATAGCAGGAGAAATTCAGGCCGGATTTGGTTATCCTATAACTGCATTGGCAAGTCTGAATTTGCTTTATCAAGGAGTTTATGGGAGTAATCCTGATTTTCAGGTAAGTAGTGTTACGAAATCCGCCCATGTAGCCAATATACCTTCATTGCATGCGATACTCCTTGGATTTTCCGTAAATATTTAATATAAACTTTAAAATCCAATTAAGTGCTATATTTTGCAACAACATTATGATATAAAAATCCATATGTGTTTTTTTAGATCAGCCGATCTCTAGACTTTCGTCTCTCTTTTAGTCACCATTAAACAAAATAAGACCAACCGCAGGCTTCCATGAATTTAAAACAAACCAAACAGTCTCTATTATTCATATTCACTATCGTCACTTTATTAATACAGCCTGTTTCATATGCAATAACTACTGCAGATGACTCATCAATTCAACGTGATATTTTATTATCTATAAATAAATATCGCATTGGCCATGGCTTGTCACCGTTGATCCTGAATGAATCAATATCAATTGAGGCTCGAAAGCATTCCCAAGACATGGCAAATCATAAAATGCCTTTTGGACACAATCAGTTTTTAACCCGCATCCAACGATTACATGTGCAAATTAAAAACTCAGGCGCAGCTGCTGAAAATGTGGCCTATAACTACAAAGATGGACATGATGTCGTTAAAAATTGGCTATTAAGTCCAGGTCACAAAAGAAATATTGATGGGAATTATGATCTTACAGGAATTGGTATTGCCAGAGATGGAAAAGGAAAGCTATATTTCACACAAATATTTCTTCGATCAGGAAAAGCAGCTCAAAAACCAAAACAATCTTTACCTGGTTTACTAAGCAGGATACTGCACTAATCGAAGTATTCATTAATAATTGATAATTTAACGATATCTTTGCAATATATACTTGAATCTCGGTGGAATTTATCAATCAATTAGCCTAATATAGAAACATAGACGGTAACCATTGTTCAGCCAACATCACAACCTTGGAAGCCAGATTGAGAGTGTGGTGAGCAAGCTTAGCATTAAGACTAGGAAGCCAAAAACACTCCGGAGGAATCCACTTAGTGAAATAGGACTGTACTCAATCTTGCTGTCTATCCTGATTAAAACAAAAAGAGCGTATTTATACGCTCTTTTTCTTTATGATTCCACCAAAAATCCTGCCGATTCAGTAGCAAAATTATATAATTTACAATAGGATGGATCTAACAATAGTAAAAATGGATTTCTCTATGAAAATAACAGCATTGCTTGAATCAGGAAATGAAACACGAGTAGCTATCACCCCAAATTCAGCCAAACAATATATAAAGTTAGGCTTTGAGGTTGCTATTGAAAAGAATGCGGGCCTAGCATCAGGCTTTAGTAACCAGGATTATGAAGAGGTTGGAGTTAAAGTAACCGGCGGTAAAAAAACATTAATGAAACAAACAGATTTACTCTTATGCATCAATGAGCCGAATCCTGAAGATCTGGATGGCCTGGCTAAAAATGCTCTCATTATTGGCCACATTGATAATGAGCCAGAGAGTTCCTTAATAAAATGGTGTAAGCAACACCACGTTAATTTATTTTCCATGAATCTTATTCCTCGATTGAGTCGCGCCCAAAGTATGGACAGTCTTTCTTCACAGGCGAATCTTGCGGGCTATAGAGCTGTGTTAGAAGCTGTCGGTAAATTTCATCGGGCAATTCCTATGATGATGACAGCGGCTGGTATGATTCAACCCGCTAAAATTTTAATACTCGGAGCAGGTGTTGCCGGTCTTCAGGCAATAGCCACAGGCAAAAGATTGGGCGGAGTAATTTATGCCTTCGATGTGCGCCGTGCTGCTAAAGAACAAGTTGAAAGTTTAGGCGCGGAATTTATTGAAGTAGCACAAGGTGAGGATAGTGAAACAAAAGGCGGTTATGCCTCCGAAGTAAGTGAAGAATACCAAAAACTACAAGCTGAACTTATTGATCAATACGCCAGGATTTCCGACATCATCATTTCAACCGCACTAATCCCCGGTCGAAAAGCACCTATTTTACTACGTAAAAAAACAATCGAACACATGAAGCCAGGGTCGGTAGTTGTAGACCTGGCAACTTCTCGAGGAGGTAATTGTGAAGTCAGTGTACGGGATGAGATTATCAAACATGGAGAGATAACCATCATCGGTTTAAGTAACATGGCAGGACTTGTTCCCGCCACCGCCAGTGATTTATACGCCAACAATTTAGTGCACCTTATAAACCTTCTGGCCGCAAAACCTCCAGAAATCAACTTTAATCCAGATGATGAAATTATCCAACAAGCATTGCTTTGTCATCAGGGCAAGTATTTACCTTTCCAAACTGCAAAGGAGAAAAATAATGCATGACGCAACCACTCTGGGAAATCCCTATATCGCAATCCTGACCATCTTCGTGCTAGCCTGCTTTGTAGGTTATTATGTCGTCTGGAAAGTAACTCCTGCACTCCATACACCGCTCATGTCAGTGACAAATGCCATTTCCAGTATCATCATTCTGGGGGCGTTAATTGCTGCGGGAACGCAATTAACCAGTAGTATCACCTGGTTGGGTGGCCTTGCTATATTTATCACCTCAATTAACATTTTTGGCGGGTTTGTTGTAACGCAACGCATGCTTCGCATGTACAAAAAATAATAACGATTTAAGGATGGACTCGGTTATGAATTCACTCGTTCCTTTATTTTATTTATTAGCAGCCATATGTTTTATCTTGGCCTTAAAAGGTTTAGCAAGCCCCGCCACGTCTCGCCGAGGCAATCTTCTTGGGGTATTAGGAATGGCTCTGGCAATTGGGTCTACCTTAATGATGCCCACGATATATCATCATTTTATCCTGATTGGGCTTATTATTGCTGGAGGGGTAGTCGGTACTCTTATTGCGCTTAAAATTAATATGACAGCAATACCACAACTGGTAGCCGCATTTCATTCATTAGTAGGGATGGCTGCTGTTTTAGTCGCTTTTTGTGCCTTTTTGTCACCAGAATCATTTCATATAGGCGAACCCGGAAATATTGCTACCGCAAGCCTTGTGGAGATGAGTCTTGGATTAATAATCGGGGCTATTACGTTCTCCGGCTCTGTGATTGCCTTTCTAAAACTACAAGGGATTATGTCTGGTGTTCCCGTTAAGTTTCCTGGCCAGGGAATCATAAATCTGATCATTGGTGTGTCCATTTTAGGTCTCTTATTTTTATTTTTAAACAACCAAACACTATTATTTTTTGGTATATTAACTGCACTGGCGTTTTTAATTGGGGTTCTCCTTATTATCCCAATTGGAGGTGCTGATATGCCAGTCGTAATTTCAATGCTCAACTCATATTCTGGATGGGCAGCAGCTGGAATTGGATTTACGTTAAGTAATCATTTACTCGTCATAACCGGAGCTTTGGTCGGTGCAAGCGGAGCCATCCTGAGTTATATCATGTGTGTCGGGATGAACCGCTCCATATTTAATGTGATCTTTGGCGGTATCAATGCTTCAGGCAGCGCATCTCTAACAAAGCCTGGAGATGAATCAAGAACGGTAAGACAAGGAAATGGAGAGGACGCGGCATTTCTTCTTAGTAATGCCAAGGATGTTATTATTGTCCCAGGTTATGGTATGGCCGTAGCTCATGCGCAGCATGCCGTAAAGGAATTAGTTGATGCTCTCGAAGCCAGAAACATTCGTGTGCGATTTGCTATTCATCCGGTGGCGGGTCGAATGCCGGGGCATATGAATGTATTATTGGCTGAAGCCAATATTCCTTACGATCGGGTTTTTGAACAAAGTGAAATAAACAGGGACTTTGCAGCTTGTGATGTGGCCTTTGTGATTGGGGCAAATGATATTACCAATCCTGCAGCTAAAACCGACCCCGGTTCACCTATCTATGGAATGCCCGTATTGGAAGTTGAAAAAGCCAAAACAGTTTTGTTCGTAAAACGAGGCATGGCACCTGGCTATGCCGGAGTGGAGAACGAACTTTTTTATCATGATAATACATACATGCTATTTGGTGATGCAAAAGTAATGACCGAGTCCATAGCAAAAGCTTTAGCTGAAATATAGTACATTGAGAGAAATAAACTGGCATTAAGCTTATACTTAATGTTGACTGAATGATATCAGCACTGTATGAGTGCATTTAAATTTGCCAATAAAACAAATTAAATGTATCTTAGCCAGTTAATTTCTCAACATGGAGATATCTATGCTACGAAAGATAGGGCTACGAAAAATAGGCTTTATTTTGTTAAGCGCATCCGCTGTCTTAACTACCAATGCTTATTCAATGGTGACCAATTCCTTAGTTCCAGGAATTACCGTTGAATATGATTTACCTCCAAATCAACCCCAGGTTTTTGCAAACTATATGTTTTGGACGATAGAAGCCCACTGTACTATCACCAGTGTTGATGATAGTAATGACTTGTTCGCAAAAGCTATTTCAAAAAAGGGAAAAATTAATGACGTGCTTATTGCTGCGGGTCAATCCCTTAGTGTCACTGTCCGTAAAGGCGAAGTCTTGAAATTAAGTGCTGAATCCGGTGCAAAAGTTGAAATTACCAATAAAGGGCAACATCTGATAAAAGCGACGTGCAGTACCTAACACAAAATCGATGCTGGTAAAAATTAGATACCAGCATCGATTTGACATTGCTTAATGCTCACGCGTAGCACAAAATTTGATTTTGGGATAACGCTCTTCAGCCATAGACAAATTGACACGAGTAGGTGCTAAATACATTAACGTGTCACCGCCATCTAAAGCTAAATAATCAAAAGCTTTGGTACGAAATTCACTCATTGCTTTATCATCATCAGAATAGACCCAGCGCGCGGCTGAAACGCTAATACTCTCATAAATACAATCCACTTTGTATTCATGTTTTAATCTATGAGCAACCACATCAAACTGCAATACTCCGACCGCCCCTAAAATCAGCTGGTTGCTATTTAACGGCCTGAACACTTGAGTAGCGCCCTCTTCTGATAATTCAATAAGGCCTTTCAAGAGCGCTTTGCTTTTTAAAGGATCTCGTAAGCGCACCAGTCTAAATAACTCAGGAGCAAAATTGGGAATACCAGTAAATTTAAGTTGCTCGCCTTGCGTAAACGTATCACCAATTCGAATGGTTCCATGATTATGCAAGCCAATTATATCGCCAGCCAAGGCAATCTCTGTATGAGACCGATCTCCAGCCATAAAAGTTAATGCATTTGCTATTTGCACCTCTTTTCCGATACGCAAATGACTTAATTTCATGCCTTTTTTATAAGCCCCAGAACACACCCGAAGAAATGCGATACGATCCCTGTGCTTAGGATCCATATTTGCCTGGATTTTAAAAACGAACCCAGTAAATGCATCTTCTTGTGGCGCAACTTGTCTTTCATGAGTAGCTCGTGGTTGTGGGCCAGGTGCATAATGCACAAAATCATCAAGCAATTCTTTGATTCCGAAATTATTAATTGCCGAACCAAAGTATACGGGAGTCATTTTTCCGGCAAGATATTGCTCCAGGTTAAATTCATGTGACGCACCTTTGACTAATTCGATTTCATCCCTTAATTCTTGCGCACTGTCACCCAATAACTCATCCAGCTCAGGATTATCCAAACCATTTATCTTTAATGCATCCTGCTTTTGTGCATTTTTACCATGTTGATAGAGATAAACGACATCCTCGTAGCGATGATAAATTCCTTTAAATCGCTGTCCCATTCCAACAGGCCATGTAATCGGAGCGCATTGAATACCCAAAACTGACTCCACCTCATCGAGTAAATCTATTGGCTCACGGCCTTCCCTGTCCAATTTATTGATGAAGGTCATAATTGGTGTATCTCGAAGCCGGCAGACTTCCATTAATTTAACCGTCCGATCCTCTACCCCTTTGGCAACGTCTATAACCATTAACGCAGAATCCACAGCGGTTAATGTGCGATAGGTATCCTCAGAAAAGTCTTCGTGACCAGGAGTATCTAATAAATTCATCACATGTTGATTATGTACAAATTGCATCACTGATGTGGTAATGGAAATACCCCGCTCTTTTTCCATCTCCATCCAATCCGAGGTAGCATGTCGATCTGCTTTACGCCCTTTAACCGTCCCAGCTAATTGAATAGCTCCTCCAAATAGCAACAATTTTTCCGTAACCGTCGTCTTACCCGCATCCGGATGAGAAATAATCGCAAACGTGCGTCGTTTATTAAAGTCCTGATAAAAATCAGACATGGTTTTCTCTGAGTAAATTAATAATTGGGTGAATTCTAAGGGAAAAGTGGGAAAGTAACAATTTTTTCATTGCTATTGCGGCGCCTGAGTCTGAACCGGTGGGGTTCAGACTCATATATCTGGGAAAAACTAGCCAACAATTAATTCAAGCCCGTGATTAGAAGGCTCAAAGTAACTCACCACCATGTGTTCCGTCACCAAATCCAACTGAGCTGGATTCCATTGGGGATTTTTGTCTTTATCAATCAATAAAGCCCGTACCCCTTCATAAAAATCTTTACCATGCATAAAATGCCCTACCAAGTCAAAATCCATTTTTAAACAATCGGCCAGGGACAAGTCTTTCGCTTTTTGTA
Organism: Legionella sp.; assembly: GCA_030694525.1. Classification (GTDB taxonomy): domain Bacteria; phylum Pseudomonadota; class Gammaproteobacteria; order Legionellales; family Legionellaceae; genus Legionella. The sequence continues at coordinate 27,089 of JAUXYG010000143.1, forward strand.
ACTGCGCCAAAGTTACTTTTAGGCTCAAAGGGGATTTCTGTTTTAACGTGTTATCCACGCTTTCAGCCCATGGACCATCGCTACTTCGCAGTGACTCTTTAATCAACTCAACAGTTGGCTCTGCAAAGCATACGTTAATCAAAGGCTTAATCTGAGTTGATTCTTCCCCACTATTATTCCTGGCAAAATTATTCAGACATTCATTTACTCGATTATGTGCATCTGTAGTCAAATCTTCATTCTGTAAGAAATCAATCAGGCGAGGCATCTCTTCAGCTAAAATAACCTGTTTTACCAACCCTGCTTTTAATGCATCCTCTGGACCCAGGCGATTTCCAGTCAAGCCTAAATAGATTCCCAATGAACCCGGACAGCGTGATAATAAATGACTCGCTCCAATATCGGGAAAGAAACCTATCCCAGTTTCAGGCATTGCAAATACAAATCGTTCACTTGCTATAGGGTGACTTCCATGAAGAGAAATACCCACACCACCACCCATAGTAATACCATCCATCAGAGCAATATAAGGCTTACCAAAATGATGTATGTAGTGATTTAATCGATACTCATGCCAAAAAAATTGTAATTGTTCTGTATCACAAGCCAGACCCATAGTGTACAAGCCACGCACATCCCCTCCTGCGCAAAAAGCATTACCAGGAGCAGCACATAGTATCACCGCGCAAACAGTTTCATCTTCTTTCCACTGTTCAAGCTGGTTTTGCATGGCCATAATCATTGGCAAAGTTAACGCATTGAGCGCCTTGGGACGATTTAAAGTAATAAAACCTAACTGACCCTCCTGAGAAAAGAGAATGTCTTCAAACATATTTAGGCTCCTGTAAATTGCGCAGTACGCTTACCTAAAAAAGCAGAGACTCCCTCCCCTTTATCTTCTGTTGCACATACTTTGGCAAAATGTATTGCCTCTAGATGTAATGCATCGGTTAAAGATAAATCATAACCATGATCAATAACTTCCATCACGCTTCTTACTGCTAATGGAGCCATGCTCAAGATGGTGCTTAATATTGCCTTTCCTTTGCCCATTAATTCATCAAGTGGGACAATCTCACTTACCAATCCCCAATTTAAAGCGGTTTGCGCATCAATGAATCGACCAGTCAAGCATAAGTCCATGGCCCGCCCCTTACCTATCAACCTTGCCAGGCGCTGAGTGCCACCGTAACCAGGAATTACGCCTAATTTTACTTCAGGTTGGCCAAATTGCGCGGTCGGTGCAGCGATACGAATCGTCGCAGAGATTGCTAACTCACACCCCCCGCCAAAAGCAAATCCATTAATTGCAGCTAAAGAGGGCTTACCAATTGTTTCCAATAAACGAAAAACCTCTTGGCCATAACAGGCAAATTCATAACCAGTTTGCGCAGTGCATTCTGCCAGTCGATTTATATCCGCACCGGCACAAAATGCTTTTCCGGTTCCAGTAATTAGTAATGCTTTCACTTCATGATTGGTTTTTACGCTAAGAAATATCTCCTCTAATGCATTTAATACTTCAGTGCTTAATGCATTAAGCTTCTCTGGACGGTTTAGGGTTAGGGTCAAAATGCCATTATTATCCATTTCCTGTTCTATCAAATTCATTACTTAACTCCCTGTTTAAATTATTTATTTAATCAATGTAATATTCATCATCAAGGCTTGCCTTTGCAATAATTTCACGCATAATCTCATTTGTTCCCTCCAGGATTTGATGAACACGCAAGTCTCTGAATATGCGCTCAATTTGGTAGTCACGCAAATAACCGTAACCTCCATGAAGTTGCATGGCTTTATCACTGATTTTAAAAGCCACATCTGTTGCCAGACGTTTGGCCATCGCACAATAAATAGGAGTATGGGGGTCATTGTTATCCATTGCTGCTGCGGCACGATAAACCATTAAACGGGCAGCTTCATAATCGGTGAGCATGTCAGCAAAATAAAAACGTAGGGCCTGTAATTGCGTTAGCGGCTTGCCAAATTGTTTGCGCTCATGCATGTATGATTGAGTCAAACGCAGGCAGGCCAGTGCGCCCCCTAAGGAACATGATGCTATGTTTACTCGTCCTCCATTTAGTGCGTTTAAGGCGATTTTAAAACCCATGCCTTCCTCTCCGACGCGCTGCGCAACGGGCACGCGACAGTCTTCAAAATAGACCATACAAGTAGGTTGATTGCTCCAACCCATTTTCTTTTCCAGTTTGCCGAAACTTAATCCTGGGGTATCTTTTTCAACTATAATACAACTAATCCCGTGATGGGACTCATCACCCGTTCGTACCATGCAAAGATATAAATCACTCACACTTCCACCAGAAATAAAGGCTTTGGCTCCATTGATAATATAATGATCGCCATCTCTTACTGCTTTGGTTTTTAATGATGCTGCATCAGAACCTGCCTCAGGTTCCGTCAGGCAATAACTGGATATTGATCGCATAGAGGTTAATTCAGGCCCCCATTTAGCACGTAATTCTTCATCTGCATAACGGTCAATTAAAGAGGCGACCATATTATGGATTGATAAATAAGCACTTGTCGTGGTACATCCGGTAGCAAGTTGCTCGAATATCAGGGCGGAATCCAAGCGGGTCAATTGTGCGCCGCCAATATCCTCTCGCACCATAATACCAGCCATTCCAAGCGCTGCAGCCTCACGCATGACGTCTAATGGAAAATGAGAGTGCTCATCCCAACGTTCAGCCATAGGAGCTAATTTTTCATGAGCGAAATCTGCAGCCATTTCACGAAATGCGATATGTTCAGCAGTAAATTCAAAATTCATAGACCGTCCTTAGAAATTTATTAATGACACCCTGTTAAAAGATGATATTATGGCCAATTTTCAGCGCCCGTGAATAATAAGAATAATCACATGGAAACATTAGCGCAACCTACATACGCAAATAAAACTGCTCTTGGTGTTTTAAAAGACTATTTTGGCTTTGATTCGTTCAGATCACCCCAGGAAGAGATCATCAATGATGTGATTTCAGGACGGGACGTTCTGGTATTAATGCCTACTGGGGGTGGAAAATCGTTATGTTATCAAATTCCATCTATTGTTCGAGCTGGAGTGGGTATTGTAGTTTCTCCTTTGATAGCACTAATGGAAGATCAGGTCGCAGCACTTAAGTTACAAGGTATCAGTGCGGCCTATTATAATTCGTCGTTAAGTAGTGATGATGCACGAAAAGTTTTGGCTCAATTACATAATAATGAACTCGATTTATTGTACATAGCTCCTGAACGTTTGATTAGCCCCTCTTTTCTTGAGCGCCTTGAAGACTGTCATATTGGTTTATTTGCCATAGATGAGGCTCATTGTGTCTCGCAATGGGGCCATGATTTCAGGCCTGAGTATGCTGCACTAGGCTTATTAAAAGAGCATTTCCCACAGGTACCGATTATCGCTTTGACCGCAACGGCGGACAAGCAGACCCGGCAAGATATAGTCATTAAATTAAATTATGAGCCCAAAAAATATGTCGCCTCATTTAATAGACCCAATATTCATTATAAAGTCGTTCCTAAAACCAATGCGGCCAAACAATTAAACCAGTTTTTACAGTCTGACGTCCAACAATCAGGTATTGTTTACTGCGGCACCAGAAATAGTGTAGAGCGTCTCGCTGAAAAACTTCAGGAAATGGGATTCAAAGCTCGAGCGTATCATGCAGGACTTTCCCACAGCGAACGACGCGAAGTGCAAACATTATTTCGTTACGATAGAATTGATATTGTGGTTGCAACTATTGCATTTGGTATGGGCATTGATAAGCCTAATGTTCGTTTTGTAGTTCATCATGATTTGCCCAAGAATATTGAAGGGTATTATCAGGAAACTGGCCGTGCAGGTCGCGATGGCCTCCCCGCGCAGGCATTATTACTTTATGATGCTGCAGACAGTGCACGACTGAGATCGTGGATTATTAACACTCCCCTCGACGAACAAAGACGGGTTGAAACCAGTAAATTAAATCACATGCTGGCCTTTGCTGAGGCATCTCATTGTCGTCGTCAGATTTTGTTACGTTACTTTGATGAGCCTTGTGATACGGCATGTAATTATTGTGATGTATGCGATAATCCACCTGCAACCGCAGACGCTACAGAAGACGCACAAAAACTATTATCCTGCATTTATAGATTACGGCAAAGTTATGGATTAACTTACACTATAGAGGTGTTACGAGGCAGTGTGTCTGATAAAATCAAACAGGCAGGACACGAACAATTAAGCACATTTGGTATTGGTAAAGAAAAAACAGCACATTATTGGAAACAACTGGCCTGGCAACTCATTCATAAAGATTATTGTATGCAGGATATTAGCCACTTTAATGTTTTAAGATTAACTGAAAAAGCTATTCCCCTATTAAAGGGAGAAGAGAGGATTTCTTTAACAATCCCGAATAATGATCTCATTGGAACAAAGAAGAAATCCAGAGAGCGAAATGCTGTGAAGGTCAGTAACAGCCCCCTATTTGAAGTGTTACGTTCTTTAAGACGCAAATTAGCTGATGAAGAGAACAAACCTCCCTTTATGATATTTAGTGATGCAACCCTACAGGAAATGACAGAAATTAAGCCTACAACTACTAAAGAATTATTAGCTGTATCTGGCGTAGGTCAGCATAAACTGACTCATTATGGGGCACATTTTCTTAAAGCATTAAAAGAGTTTATGGAGCAATGATTCACAAACTGCCACGAACTTTTTATGAACGAGATACAGTAACAGTCGCTCGCGAATTATTAGGAAAATACCTGGTTCATCATGATGGTGAAGTGGAGCGTATTGGCAAAATAGTTGAGGTCGAAGCTTATTTAGGTCAGCATGATTTAGCCTGTCACTCCTCCAAAGGTCTTACCAAGCGAACGGAAGTTATGTATGGGCCGGCAGGTTATACTTATGTTTATTTAATTTATGGTATGTATTACTGCACTAATATCGTGACTGAAACTCAGGGTATTGGTTCTGGAGTTTTATTGCGGGCTATTGAACCGATTAAAAATATTACTGGTCGTAGTCAAGGCCCGGGGTTACTTTCCAAGGCGATGCATATAGAAAAACAGCATAATCGTCATGATATTGTCAGTGATACTTTATATGTGGGCGAAATTCCAAATCAATCTCCTGTGAGTATTGTTGAAAGACCGCGAATAGGTGTTCACTACGCAAAAGAATGGGCTGAGAAATTATTACGATTTTATATTGAAGGTAGTGCATTTATATCGAAAAAGTAAGAATTACTAACTTTTATTACCTCCCAATGAAGTAGCTGGAGGATTTAAGAACCTCGCTGATTAAAACACCCTCATCCGCCCTGCGGGCACCTTCTCCCTCAAAAGAGGGAGAAGGGACATTTTTGTTTCTTTGAGAATTATTAATAACCTCGAAAAACCCGAACAAAAGATCTATCCCTTCTCCCCGAGCAGCGGGGAGAAGGTGCCCGAAGGGCGGATGAGGGGTTTAAATGGGAATTACAGATAAAATTTTTTGGGGAGCATCAATCCTTAGGTAAATTGAAATATGATAAATATAATGCCAAAAAATCAAATCTATTTACATGGTAGTACTTAAATTCATGCCTAATCAATGCAAAAATTGGATATTACTCATTACAGCCAATTTTAACATGTACTTGATAATATTTGATTTTATTATCGTCAATAAAACCGCGAGTTTCCAGAACCTCAAACCAATCCAGTTTACCATGCATCTTTGAAGCCTGAGCAATGGCATTAGCAATCGCAGGCTCAATACCCTCTTGTGATGTTCCGACGAGCTCCACTATGTGATAAACCTTGTCATTCATTAGATATACTCCTTGTATTAAGTTTTTCCTGTGCCTTGGCAATTGCTTTACGAATGGCGTGTGATTCCTCTGATTGCTCAGGAGCCATACGTAATAATCGCTGCCAAAATCCAATAGCATCTTCATAAGCATGGCTCATGAACGCATTCATAGCAAGCATGGCTAAAGCATCGGCCTGATTTGGATTATTTTGCAATAACTGGTTAAATAGACTAATAATTTCTGCATTAAACTGCTGGTTATTCATTTGCCATAAACTGTGCGCGTAATTCACAGTAAATTGTTCGTCTTGTGGTTTTAACTTATGGGCTTTAGCAAAAGCCTCCACCGCTTTTTGATTTTGATTTTGGCTGCTGTACAATCTACCCAATAAATACCAACCTTTAGCACTTTGTGGGTTATCATCAAGCTTTGCTTTTAATTTATCAATTAATTCGTCTGGACTTTTAATGGATTCTAACATTTTACTAGCCAGTTTTTGCGAGTCAGTCCGATGCAGATGATGCTTCCATTGAGTAAAACCACCCCAATAAAAATAACCAACTGATAATGAAATAAATAGAGCCAGCGTAAGAAGAAATGATAATAATTTATTTTTTTTAATGGGATAAATGATCAGAGCAATTGCGCTTAGAGAAAGAACTCCCAACAATAATATGAACCACCATTCACTCATCAGATACTCGCTTAAAACACGTGCGCGAAAAAATCAAGAACCCTGATAACAAAAACAAAAAAGGACCAAACCATAAAAGCATAGTCACTCCTTTTACTGGGGGTTTGAATAAAATAAAATCACCATAGCGCGACGTTAAATAATCGGAAATTTCACTATCACTCTTACCCTCTTTTACTAACTGATAAACTTGTCCTCGAAGATCTTTGGCTAAATCAGCATTGGAATCAGCTAAATCTTGATTTTGACAAACCAGGCAACGTAAATCCTTGAGAAGGTGATTGAATTGAGCTTCTTTTTTCGCTGAATCAAAAGGATAGAAAGTATTGGCATGAACTACATTAACGCACCATAACGTCATTAACCCAATTATAAATAAAGCAATACATCTCATGATGAGCGTTCCAATTGATTCATTAATGGAGCAATCTTATCGGTCCAGATTTCCTGCGTCATCACGCCCACATGTCGATATCTAATAATCCCTTTTTTATCAATTACAAACGTCTCCGGTGCCCCATAAACTCCCAAATCAATAGCAACAGTTCCATCACTATCCTGTAGGATGAGTTTATAAGGATTACCCCATTGAGACAGCCATTGGAGGGCCTCATTCGTTTTATCTTTATAATTAAGACCGTAAATTGGAACCCCGTCACGAGCCAGCTGGAGCATGAATACTTGTTCTTCCACACAGGCCTCACACCAACTGGCCCAAACATTTAGTAAAGCCACCTGCTCTTTTAATATTCCTGAATTAATAAATGAATCAGGATTTTGCAATTCAGGTAAGGTAAAGTCAGGTACGGAACGGCCTATTTGCACCGAAGGAACATTATGGGGATCAAGAGATAAACCACGCCATAAAAAAATACCCAGGAGAAAAAAAAGACCTACCGGAATTACACGCCAACCGAATCGTTTCATACAGGAACCTCACTTGCAGAACTAATTGGCTTCCTCTGTTGATAATATCTTCTATCTGTTAAAGCGCAAAACCCTCCAGCCAATATCATAAATCCGCCAAACCATATCCAACGGACAAACGGTTTATAATAAACACGTACCGACCATGAGTTCTCTGCCAAAGGTTCGCCTAAAGCCACATAGATATCACGAAAAGGAGTGACATCAATAGCAGATTCAGTCATTGCCATTTGACCAATCGTATATACTCGCTTTTCAGGGTAAATTAACCGCTCTTTTCCTGAGTGACTGACTTTAAACTCAGCTCTTGTACCTTGGTAATTGGGTCCTACGAGAGGCGCCTGATTGATAAATTCGATTTTATATCCTGCCAAATTCATACTTTTTCCAGGAGAAAGCTGTATGTCATCCTGAATGCCATAATTAGTTGAAACAGCAATACCAATAACTGTAGCAGCCACACCGCAATGAGCAATGACCATTCCCCAGTAACCTTGGCTTATACTAAATAAGCCTCTTTCTTTTATTCGTTGATATAATGCTTTTAATGTACTTAATATAATCCAGGTCGCTAAAATCAAACCCAAAAGAGCAGAGGGATTGCTTTCAGTAGAGGTAAAGAATAATAACATGATGGGTAACGCGATACTCAGTAGTCCTGTACTCCATAATTTTTTAAATACCACAAACCAGCTGTCTGTATTCCATTTTAAATGAATACCCACCCCCATTAAGAGCAGCATGGGGATCATCAATGGTACGAATACGGCATTAAAATAGGGCGCACCCACGGACAATTTACCTAAACCCAGCCCTTCGATTAATAAGGGGTATACGGTACCCATTAACACCGTCAACATGATAACCACCAAAAAGACATTATTAAGTAATAAAGCACTTTCACGCGATAAAGGACTCGGGCTATTACCTGTCTGTAGGGTCTGTGCTCTAAATAAAAATAACAATAAAGACCCACCAATAACAAAGACTAAAAAACCTAAAATAAACAAACCTCGTTGTGGATCAACAGCAAATGCATGAACCGATGTAAGCACACCAGAGCGTACCAGAAAAGTTCCAATAAGACTTAAAGAAAACGCAGCAATGGCCAATAACATGGTCCATGCCTTGAATTGTTGCCGCTGCTCAGTAACTGCCAATGAATGCAGTAATGCTGTTCCCACTAACCAGGGCATAAATGAAGCATTTTCAACCGGGTCCCAAAACCACCAACCACCCCAACCTAATTCTCTGTAAGCCCACCAACTGCCTAAAGTTATCCCTGCTGTCAAACAACACCAGGCAGCTAAAGTCCAGGGCCGAGTCCATTTGGACCAACTGGCCTCTACTTTACCAGCCCACAAAGCAGCAATCGCAAAAGCAAAAGCAACGGAAAAACCTACATAACCCATATACAACATAGGAGGATGGAATAAAAACCCAGGATCTTGTAACAAAGGATTTAAATCGCGACCTTGAGTATTTAAAACCTGAAACTGACGTAAAAACGGATTGGAGGTACTTAATAAAAATAAAATAAACCCAATACTTAACCATCCTAACACCACTAAAACACGAGTCTGCATCTCTTTGTCAAGACTGGAACTGAGAAAAGCCACCAAAACCATCCACAAACTTAAAATAGCGACCCAAAGCAGCATGGATCCCTCATGGCCTCCCCAGACTGCACACAGTTTATAAAACCATGGCAATAATACGCTTGAGTTATTTACCACATACACTACTGAAAAATCATCGTTTAAAAAACAGAATGTTAAACAAAGGTATGATAAAGAAACAAATAAAAATTGCAGGCCCACATAAGTCTTTGCCGAAGAAATCAGATCAATACGTTTAAAATGTAATCCCGCCATGGGCACCAGAGCCAACATCACTGAGGAAATTAAAGCAAGAATTAAACAAAACAAACCTAATTCAGCACTCATGAGCTTACCTTTTTAACCAGACTGGCTTTTACTTCAGGAGGCATATAATTGGCATCATGTTTTGCTAAAACCTGTCTGGCACGAAAATGTTGACTGTCCAACACCTCACCCTCAGCAACTATTCCCTGCCCCTCACGAAATAAATCAGGAAGAATTCCTGTATATAGCACCGTTATTGTCTTATCCAAATCAGTAATTTTAAATTGAACTTCCAACCCTTGCTTCGCACGAATAATACTGTTTTTTTCCACCATTCCCCCCACTCTGATTGAATGATGGGCAGGAGCCTCGCCCTTTTGAACCTGACTTGGAGTGTAAAATAAGCTGATGTTTTGTCTTAATGCATACAAAACCAATGCTGATGCTACCGCTAAAACAGCCAAAATAAAGAGTATCAATAAAAGTTTACGCTTTCGTGCTGGAATCATTAAGGTTATCTCTTAAACCATTGTAATAACTTTTGCCTGGTGCGATGTTTCTGCCACCTTATTCCCAAAAGATTCATAACCAATACCACACAAACCAATCCATAGGCTGGCCATACATAGATGGAATAACCCCCCATGGCTATCCAGGTAAAAAATTCATTCATCTTTTCTCTCCTTCGAATTGAATCTTAACCCAGGACTGTCTCTTTTCCCTGAGCAATACTTCGTTACGTGCTTTTTCCAAAATAATCCATAATGCATAGAGGAAAAATCCGGTTAATGTGAGCAATAAGGGGTAAAGCATACTGACCGCTATTTTTGGTTTGGCAAAAACAGATAAAGTAGCCCCCTGGTGTAGCGTATTCCACCAATAAACCGAATAATGGATAATAGGTAAGTCTACGATCCCCACCAGGGTCAGAATAGCAATAATTTTATCTCCATCCTCTTTATTTTTTACCGCATGATAAGTGGCTAAAATCGCAGCATAAAGTAACAGCAGAACCAGTTCAGAAGTAAGTCGCGCATCCCAAACCCACCAGGCACCCCACATGGGTTTCCCCCAGATACTCCCGGTAACCAAAGCCAGAAAAGCCATCCAGGCGCCCACCTGCGCTACTAAATGGATTAACAAACCCGCGATTTTAATGCGCCACACCAATAGCAATAGAGATAAAAAACCCATCCAGCCGTAAAGAGCCATGGATAAAAATGCACTAGGAACATGAACATAAATAATACGATAAGCGTCACCTTGTTGATAGTCAGGAGGCGCAAAAGCTAGACCCCATATCATACCTACAAATAGTGCTATTAAGGCGCTTGTCGCAAGCCAGGGGATAATATGGCCGGATCTTGTGTAAAACGTTCTCGGAGACGCAAATTGGTATAAAAACTTCCACATAGGAAACATTAAAATCAGAAAAAGAAAACAATTTTATCACGTATCCCCTGTTTCACAAAATTAACCGGTTGTATTCAGAGGAGCACGCATTAAAGCACACTAGGGTTTGCTGTTCCAATTTAATAAATCCTTAATATTCATTCTGTATTATAAGTGCACTATAAATGAAGTTGGAATAGAAATAATGTTTGAACAACTAATAAACCAATGTGTTGAGAACGGATCAAATAATGCACTAATGCATTTGGTTTTTCGGAATTGGAACAAAGAAGAAATCGAATATGCCCAAAACTATTTAGACAATAAAAACTGTAAAGAAAATAACAGTACCACACAAACACTATATGGTTTCATGTATTTTAAAGGTTATGTAGTGAAACAAAACTATAATGAAGCCCTTCAACTTTTTGATAAAGCCATCAAGCAAAATAATATTGTAGCTATGAAGTTAAGAGCCTTAGCTTTCGCAAACGGACACGGGTGCCCTATAGATAGTGATCAGGCGATTGCACTGCTAAAAAAGGCTTTTGACTTTAGTGAAGAACAGGATACCGAAGGAAAAACGCAAATTGCCATTCTTATTGGCAAATTATATTTTAAACAACGTGATTATATGAATTCAATTACGTGGTATCAAAATGCCATTAATCTAAATTCAGTAAGGGCAAAGTTAGAACTGGCCAGATGTTATATGAAGGGCTTGGGGGGCAACCGTTTAAATGAATTCAAGCAAGCATTGACGCTTTTAGATGAAGCGATCAGCGATAATTTCTCTTTGGCTATGTTAGATAGAGCCAAATGTTATTTAGAGGGAATCGGTGGTCTTAAAGATATAAAAAAAGCAATAGAACTTTTAAATCAAGCCTGCGCGTTAGGGGATGCTGAAGCAATGACCTTCACTGCGGATTTGTATTTAAAAGGCCAATATACAATGAAAAACGATGATCTGGCTGCGGAATTATATTTTAAATCGTATCGCAAAAAAAAGAATCCTGCGGTGTTAGATAAATTATACATACTGGCTGGGATAGGCCAAAACCTTTTAGCGCAATCCTACTTAATCAGGATTTATCTTGCTTACGAACCAACTGCTGCACTCAACGTATTCAAAAATAACATACACGGGTTAACACCTTTATTATACCAGCAACTATCCTTTCTGACAGATAATTTACCCCAAAGTCAAGCAGAAATCACTCAACTTCAACAATTTATTGAGGAAAATAATCCCCATCATGAATCTGTCGAGAAGGAATATTATAATTTCAAATCATGTTTACCAATAAACAAATTCGAAGCATTTTGCATCTATGCAGATCACTTAGAACACACTTCAATGCTAAATAGTCACGAATTATACGAAATGGGAAATATGACTGAGTATTATAATGTCGAGCATCTTTCTCCAAATCAGCTTACCTACAGACGAGAAAGAGCGTGTGAATTATACTATCAAGCCTTTGAAAAATCTAACGAACAACAATATCTGACAAAATTACTGCACACTTTAAAATTGATGCAAACTGGGATATCAATTGGTATTACTATAGATATTAATGGTCCTGAGGAAAAAGCTCTGCTTAATCAATTCATTGAGGCGCTGAACAGGCGCAATCAACAGTCAGCTATTCAAGCATTAAATGCATATATAGTTACTGCAAGGTCTTATTTACCACAAAATTTAACCCCGATATGTAGGCAATTAAGTACGGAGTCTTTGAATACAGCAACAATGATACTGGAAAAATTAAATGGGAATTTAAAACTAATTAATATTCTCGATAATCCAGAATTGTTAAATAAAATTTCCAAACCCAGCCCTTTATATACGATACTTGATGCGCAGTTTGATGGCAAAGTAAATCCCTTGCATCGTATTATGAGTGTCGATGAATGCAAGGCGATTTTGACTCAATACAACAGTGGGGAGCTGATTTATAAAGCCCTCGTTGATAACAAAGTAATTAGCGCTGAAGGGTTAAAAATCTTGGCCAGGCACAAAGAAAAAACAATCGATTACATGAAAAAATTAACTGATGATGATGTTAAAAAAAATATAAAGAGCGTATTAACTTTTGCTGATGATGATAGAAATCCCGCCTCTACACTTAAGCAGTATTTTGCTGTACAACGTGGCTTGTTCAAGCCCAGATCTGGCAGGGGAAGTTATAAAGAACTGCAACTCATGCAGGAGCAAATGTCCGAACCGACCCTCTAAAATCAAAATTCCTGGGGCCTAATGGAAAAGGCTTCGGGCTTGAGGTTTTAATTAACCCCTCAGGTTAAACAGTGGGCTATCAATAACGTTATGAAACATTAACTTGTGCAACTATTCCGCATAACCTATTCGAATAACACCGGCAATAGCGAATGGTAAAAAAGCAACCGTAATCATCGACATAGCTATAAGAAGTGTCAGGTACCCGCTAACCGGTAAACCTTGCAAAGCAATGCTTAAGGAGCCACTGCCGAAAATTAGCAAAGGTAAGGTAAGAGGTAATAAGACTAATGCCATTAAAGCACCCCGCTGACTCATCCCCATTCCAAAAGCAGCAGCTAAGGCACAGAGAAAAAATAAGGCTGGTGTACCGCATAGCAAACTTAATATCAATATCCAGGTTTCCCAACCACTCAAGGAAAATATCACTGCGATAAAAGGACATAAAAATATAATAGGAATAATATGAAACAACCAATGAGCCAATATCTTTGCACTTACCAGGCCAGTTAAAGAATGACCGGACACCAGCCATTGCTCAATCACACCCTGCTCGTAATCCTGTTGAAATAAGCGCTCGCTGGTTAAGAGCATTGACAACAGCATTGCCATCCAAATGATCCCGGGAGCCACAGCACGCATCAGCTCTACTTCAGGCCTTAAGGTCAGCGGAAAAAAAACCATAAGCATTAAAAAAAACAGACAGGAATTGATGAGATTCCTAATTTGTCGAAGCTGAATTAACCATTCTCGTTGACATTGTTTGTAAAAAAAGAAGCATCCTGAGCTCATAACTGATACTCCTCATATTCAGCTGGATGAAGAGGCAAACTCTGATGAGAGGTAAGCAATACTACCCCTCCCTGTTCCCGGTGATTTCTTATCTTATCCATAACAAGAGACACAGCCGCCTCGTCCAGAGCAACCAACGGTTCATCAAGCAACCATAGAGGGGCATTCGACATCCATAGACGCAAGAGCCCTGCCTGTCTTCGTTGACCAGCTGAGAGCAGGCCACAAGGGGTATCCAGTTGATACTCCAGGTGGAATATTGAAACCAGCTCCTGTAAAGAAAAATCTTTTGCTTTAAAATGTAAATCAAAAAAACAATTTTCTTTTAAAGTCAGAAACGGATTAATACCTGTTTTATGACCGACAAAACATAACTGCCGTTGAAAAGAGGCAATGTCCTCCATTATTAACTTATTTTTAAATTTAATCTGGCCCAGTGAGGGCTGATATAAGCCACTCACTAATTTTAATAATGTTGTTTTTCCCGCGCCGTTAGAGCCTTTTAAATGCAATAAACCGCCCGCAGGAACATGAAATGTAATTTCATTTAAGATGGGCTCATCCTGATAATCAAAACTAACACCAATAACATCAAGCATAATATAGCTGAATATTTGAAAAGAGGAGACTAACCATAAATAATCAACAACACAAGTTTTTTAAAGAAAGTTTACCCACCGAATCGGTGGGGTAAACATTAATTCATTCCAGAAGCCATTCTTTGTTGGGGAGAGTGTGGCATGTTGACTATCCCTTGCTCATCGGTGAGCATCAAGTGTTTGGCAAGTTTACCAAAAAACTCCAGTTCATCGATTAGTTCTTTGGTTTTACTTCTACCCATACTTGCCGAAATATCCTTACTACGGTAATTTTCCAATGCATCATTAAAACCATTTCCATCAAACCCCTGCCCATTAAAGTGTTTCAGAATAGCTTTAAGAGCATCAACTTTCGCATGTCTCGCTCTGTTGCGGTAAAAGCCAAAACAATTAACCAGATCAGCTTCAATTTTATCAATATGATCCTGAATTTTATCATGCATTTTTTGAAAATGCTGAGGTAGCTTTGTTTGAACTTCTCTTATTTTATTCTCTCTTTTTACAGTGGCGTTTTGTCCTTCTTCTAACCAGGATAAATCATTCGATTCTCCAATTACTGTACTATTCATTTTAACGGCTACTGTGCTGGATTTTTCATGCAAGGAAAAGTTATTACTAGATATAAATGCTTTATCTAACCCATAATGAGAGAAAGAATAAGGAGCGATTTCACTATCCACTGTCGTTTTTTTATAAAATATTTTCTTAAACAGTACCACCAGTAAAGCAATAGGACCAGTTGTGTGAACAACACTGGTTTTAAGTAACAACATTCGATTGTGTTCACGGGACCGAGTTAAAAGTTCGTTATCATCTTTTAATGAACCAAGAACTTTTATTTGATTGTATTGATTTTTAGGTAATAGTAACCAATTTAAAAATCCTAATTGGCTTTTATATTCCTCTCGCAATAATGGAGCAGATTTTTTTATTATGGTTTCATCATCATAATTCCAATCCAACTTACTTTTTCCACTTAAAAAACTCTTACCAAAATTAATATTATCATTGGTAATTGTAATAATCTCCCGGCGCATCTCAAGTGATGACTTTCCCCTAGTTAACTCTGATAACTTGAGTAAAACGTTAGCATTAGTTACAGGCATGAATTGCCCAAATAAGGGAAAGAGCTCTATTAATCTCCTACGTGCTGCTCTTAAAAAAAATTGAATAAAATTGTCTTGATTTATATCTTGCTTACTGCAATTAGCATATAGAGATTGTTGTATTTTTTGGATATCAGACAATGCATTTTGACTATTAACAACGGCTATAGTGTTATTATTAAGGTAAATATTTTCGACATCTCCTTTTAAAGTATAACTGCCGAGTGCCATTAATAATGGTTTCTGAACAGGAATAGTCTTGGGAAGATGTCGGGTATCTATCTGTACGTCAAAATCAGTGTATGTACCTAGACTATAAACTGGTTGTAACCAGCGTAAAATATCACTAGCCACAGCCATATTGCCTCCTGCATCTAATGAGTCTAACTCTTCATTATAAATACTAATTAATTTCTTTTCTTCATCAGTCTGACATTGCGGAAATAAATCCCGGAGATCTTTTGCAACGATTTGATATCTGGCACAAAAAGCATGGAGTTCCAACAAAGCGTTTGCAGATAATAGTTGACTGTCGTAAATAAAACTTATTTCGTCAGAGGGATTTATATCCCTCATTTTCACAAGACGCGCACGATTTTCTAGATTCAAAAATGTTTCTTTATCTTTGCTGAGCCAAATTTTTACATGGCGATGAGGGTCGAAATCATAAGACATAACGAAATACTCCAATGCAGTTTGGCAAAATTAGAGGCATTATACAGTTTAATTATAAAAAAATATTAATAATTTGTTAGATACATCTTTAATTTCCTTTGAAAATTAAAATTTAGATAATATTTACAAAAAAATAGGGCATGTTGACAATTGCCCATCCCGCCTACGTGCCTCGGCTTTTCCGAGGCATCCAGGAGATCTAGCCTAAGAACACATTTCTCATCCAGATCACGCCATTTTGGGTTAAGTTCTTCTATCAAATTAATTTTCCATTGTCTGCATTATGCAGTTTGCTCATATCAATCAATGGATTAATATTTTTAATTCAGCTTCTTTTAACTTGAGCATCTCCTGGATGTCTCGGACTAGCTGAGGCACGTAGGCGAAAGGAGTTATTTTCAACATGCTCTATTTTTTTGTAACAATAATTTTATCTTGCGAAGTAACTTCATGATCGCCATAATCTATTTTTATTTTTAAAGAGGTTAGTAATGGAGTTTCTAAGTCAATACGGGATGTTTTTATTAAAATGTCTCACTCTGGTAATTGCTTTTTTGCTTCTTATAGCAGGTATTTTCTCAATAAGCCGTAAACCGAAACCGAAGCTGGAAATTATTTCCCTCAATGAACAATACGAACAGCTAAATACATTCATGAATAAAGAAGTATTAGGCAAAAAAACTGAAAAAAAGAAAAAAAAGAAAGCAACAAAGCCTAATTTGTTTGTTATTGATTTTCATGGTGATATAAAAGCTTCTCAGGTAGATCAATTACGCGATGAAATTACCTCTATCTTATGCATCGCGAAACCAGATGATGAGGTAATGCTTCGGTTAGATAGTCCTGGTGGGGCTGTCAATGGTTATGGTTTGGCGGCAGCACAATTACAACGAATCAGAGATAAAAATATTACCCTGACTGTATGTATCGATAAAGTTGCTGCCAG
>JAUXYG010000150.1 GCA_030694525.1 Legionella sp.
TGAATTATTTACCAATACTTCCAAAGGTTTTGATTCCTGATTGTAGGTCTGGAGTTTTTCCAGTAAATTTGCACTCGATAGTATGTGAGTTGATAAAGGGTGCTGATTTGTGAGTGCAGCATTAAAACATAGGCTTGATTGTTGCAACTGATTTTGATGTTGCCAATAAAACTCATCCCCTGAATTTTCCCTTGTTGGCGAATTAAGCCATTGCGCGAAATCTTCATGATTTTCGTTGTCATATAGGGACGAGTTGTTATTGACTAATTCGAATGATCCATTAATTTTCATTACTGCTTCCTCATTTGGATGACCCATTCGTCCAGCGCTTTTTCTTGAGTTACGCGTTGATGTTGCTTGTGATTTAGTTGTTCGCGTTCAGTGTGTTTAGCTAGCAATTTTAATTCTCGCTTAGTCTGCAGTATTTGATCGGATAAGGTGGTTTCCAGCTTTTTTTGCTCGTTGAGCAGAAGCGTTAACTCAGCTTTTTGTGCCTGCTGTTGAGTAAAAAAATTGAATTTGCTGATTTCAAACTCCGGATTGATAATTGAATTGATCGGAGTCCTCTGATTCAGTTTGGTTTCTATTTTTAGGATTTGTTGTTGTAACGTTAATGACTCTTGCTGAACTGTATATAGCTTTCCGATGAGATCATTGTATTGCCAATCAAGCAAAATAGTTAATGCCTTAAAAGAGGGATTCATCACTGTGCTCCCTCCAATTGATTGATGAATGCAACAAAGGATTGAGGTGAATGATTATTTTGTGTTAAAAATTTATTGATTAAAGGAATGCGTTTAACCGCTTCATCAAGGGCGGGATTCACTCCCTCCTTATAAGCGCCTAATTCAATCAAATCTTTATTTTGCTGATACAGACTCAATGTCTTGATTACCTCTGCCACTTTTTTTTGCTCCTCTCGATCAAGTAATTGAGTAGCAAGTCGGGAAATGCTTTGCAAAATGGATATGGCAGGATAATGTCCGCGTTGTGCTAATTCTCGCGTCAGAATAATATGGCCATCTAGCAGAGCACGCATGTGATCGGATAATGGCTCATTAAAATCATCCCCTTCGACCAGAACGGTATATAAAGCACTGATGCTGCCTTTATTTTTGAAATTACCCGTGCGCTCAATTATTCCGGGCAAAAGGGCGAATACACTGGGTGTATAGCCACGTGCGGTGGGTGGTTCGCCAAGACTAAGACTTATTTCTCTTTGTGCCATGGCAAAACGGGTAATTGAATCCATAAATAACATGACCTCCTTGCCCTGTTCGCTATAATGTTCAGCAAGAGCAGTGGCGGTGTAGGCGGCCTGTCTGCGCATGAGTGCGGATTCATCACTACAGGCTACTACCAAAATGGATTTATTTAATGTGGCCTCGTTTAAATTTTCAATAAAATCAGTAACCTCGCGACCCCGTTCCCCAATTAAAGCAATGATGTTGATATCACTTTCAATTTGTTGCGCAATTGCCCCTAAAAGCATACTTTTGCCAACACCGCTTCCAGCAAAAATTCCCATTCGTTGTCCTTTACCCATAGGAAGTAATCCATCAATTGCTGCTATTCCTGTTAACAGTCGTTCATTTATTGGGGCTCTTGAGAAGGGATTTATTTTGTGATTTTTAGTCCTTATGGGTGTCGAATAAACCTTTTTTTGGGTTGAATTTAATCCTCTGCCAAATGCATCAACAACTTGTCCTGGTTGGGCAGGAGTGATTGTGAGATCGTGTCCTGTAGCTCTGACTTTATGACCCATTCGAACGGGAAGATTATCATAAGGCATTAAATAAACCTTACCTTGTTCAAAACCGATAACCTCTGCTTGCATGATTATCTGATGCTGCTCATCTAACAAATCACAAACCTCTCCAATAAATGTTTGGGGTGGTCCATTGGCAACCAGTTTTAGGCCAATGTATTGCTCAATTTCACCTAATCGCTCTACGCAATTTAAACTATTCAGAAAGTGCATTGAAACCTCTTTGTCGCATTTCTAACAGCGTTTCCTTTAAGCGATCGATTTGTTTTTCAATACTTGCGTCAAATAGCCCATGAGTTGTTTTGATAACACATCCCCCTAATGTCAAGGTGTCGTCACTTTTGATTTTCAACCCAGCCAAATGGGCCGTATCTAAAGTGATTTTACCTTGCTGCAACAAGGCTATTTCTTTTGAATGAAGGCAAAGCGTCACATTATCTTGCTGATTTAACTGCTTTAAAATGGAGTTTATTTGTAATTCCAAAGCCTGAGGATTGGATTCCCTTTCCAAAAAATACTGTCTGATGATGAGAAGAACAATATCAGCGATTTCGCTGTTCATCTCGTGAAGCTTTTGGGTAATGGCTTTGGGTATTGAATTTAAAAGCTTAATGAGTTCTTGTTTTGCTAATTCATGGTGCTTTAATTCTTCCTGTTTCCCCAAAAGGTAGCCTTCTTGATAAGCCTTATCTTTAATTTCCTGCACTTGAGCATCAGATAAAGAATCCGTGGTTTCATTGAGGAGTAATTCTGTTTGGATAGGAGGTGCATCGAGATAATCCAAATAAACTAATTGAGAGCTGATACGGGCGTTTTTAAATAACTTAGCCATTGATACTCTCCATTTGATCTTTAAAATCCAGACGTTCTTGCCAGTTTTTAAAAAGAGAGTGTCTGGTAGCTGGTGTGATTTTGTTAGTTTCCTCGTTTAGAAATCGTCTTATTTCATCAGACTGATAGTTTGTTTCAAGAAATTGTTCTGACCATTGAAATTGACCTTGTTCAAGAATAATTGCGATAAATAGCGGATGTTTCTGGCAAAGCGCCTCACAAAAGGCAGGTAATTTGGCAATATCCTTTAACTGGGAAATATCGTTAATGGACACATTACGAAAACGGTGCGCTTTTTTAAGTAATGAATCCCCTTGCAAGCGGTTAAATTGCTCACGCTGTTTGTCTGGTAATTGGCTCAATATCCATTTCTGATCTGCGTAAGACTGTTTCGCCAGCTCAATCAATAATTGTTTGAATTCTTTATTCATGATGAGTCAGCCATTGAGTTAATTCAGTCAGGAGTTGTTGGCGCTTTTTATGTTTCATTCGCTTGAGTATCAAAGTAGCCCCACTCATCATTGATATTATTCCGATACAACAAGAAACAATCAGGCTATAGGGAATAGGTGCAATTGGTGGTTTTATGGGTTCTGGTTGGGTAATAACACTGGTTTTTAATGGAAGAATTAAGGCTTCGATACTTATAGTGTCGCCTCTTTGCTCGTTAAAACCCACGGTGGTTTTTACTAATCTTTTAACTTGTGCCATGGTTTTTTCACTGGTATCGATAGGTAAAATGACGCTGATAGATAATCGCTCAATAGTTCCATGCGCTCGTTTGAATAATTCTTTCTTACTGCCCAGTTGATATGATTTTTCCACAGTGGTGTCCTGGATGGGTTTCTCTTTTTCTGTTTTCCCCGCAGTAGAATGGGTTGTTTGTTTTTCATGAGTCACCATTCCTTTAAATTGTGGATTAATTACTTCGCGCTGCACTTCATCGTAATTCATTGTTGCATCAATTTTGACTACCATTTGATTTTCTGGAAACACGCGCATCAACATATGATCCACCTTGAGACTTAAATACTGTTCTATGGTTTTTTTTGCCGTAAATTGGTTGGACATTAGGTCATGCTCTTCATCACTGGATAGTGTATTGCCGTTATGGTCCACTACCACCACGTTTTTCGCTTTAAGATGGGCAACACTTGCGGTGATTAATTGTTGAATGCTGTGAATTTGTTTGGCGTTGAGCTCTTTTTTTAACTGTAAGGTAACTGCTGCTTTGGGTTGACTGTCTTCATGCGAAAATAAATGAGTTTCAGGAATAACCAGATGCACCCGGGCTTGTCGTACTTCCGCCAAACTAGTAATGGTGCGTTCTAATTCACCTTGCAGTGCGCGTTGGAAATTAATTTTTTGCGAAAAATCAGTCATCCCAAAATCGTTTTTATCAAATAATTCAAAACCAACACTGCCAGTTAATTGCATGCCACTACCCATAATTTTAAGACGTGTTTTTGCAACTAATGTTTTATCAATTAAAATATCTCTGCCGCCATTGCGTACTTCATATTTAATCTTGTTCTGATCGAGCTGGCTTATGATTTGACTCGCGTCATGTTCATCGAGTTGATTGAATAATAGTTCATAGGTGGGAGACAGGGCATACCAGCTTAAGAACGAAGTACTTATTATAATTAAGAGTAATGCGCTCATCAGACTCATTTTTCTATGATGTGGTATCCCCTGAAACCATTCGTGTAACTGCTGAAAATAATTCACTTTAAATTTGCTCTCTTAGAAGGTCTTGATAGGCACCTATCAAACGGTTACGAATTTGCTCCAGATAGGTAAAGGAAAGTTTGGCTTCTTCCATGGTAATCATGGCTTGATGCAGGTTCTCCGCATGCCCGCTAGCCAAGCTGGTTAATGCTGCATCAGCGGTGTTTAGCTGCTCATTAGTATGACCTATTTTTCCGCCTATCCAGTCAGCAAAAGATGTTTGGGATGGGGAATTTAATTCAATTGATTTGCCTGTTTGTATTTGTAGCAAATTGGCCACTCCTTCAATTTTCATCGATCTTCTCCTATGCTTAACGCTTGTAAGTAAAGGCTATGGGCTGTGTTTATTATTTTAATGTTTGCTTCATATCCTCGTGATGCGCGGAGTAGCGTAGTCATTTCATCAATGGTGCTAATTCCTGGATAGGTTACATACCCTTGTTTATCCGCCCAAGGGTGGCCTGGTTGATATACTTTGTTGGGCGGCAGGTTTTGCGAAACCAATTCAACAGATTCAATACCTCCTGGCTCATTGTGTTCCAAATGATCTGGAAATGATCCGGCTGTAGTGACTACTTGACTCGCTTGGAATAAACTCCCGTCTGCATTTTTTATACTGTGTTGGTTCGCAATATTATTTCCAACGACATCAACCCTTAATTTTTCCGCATTCATTCCCTGAGTGGCTATGGCATAAATTTGATTGTAAGACATTATTGGTTGTTTCCTTGCAGTGCTAATTTCATAATCGAAAATTTGTAATTTAGTCCTTTAATTAAGGCACGGTAATGAGTCATATTTTGCACATTGAGCACCATCTGCTCATCAATAGAAGAGTGATGATCACTCAAGATGTAATGCGGTTTACTGGTTCCATCAGCAGATAAGTCCTTTAAATTGGGTTCAAAGTTCACGTCGAGGGTTTTGTAACCTACGGTGTTTGCATTAGCGATATTATTGGCGATTGCTGTTTGCCTCATTAAAGAGGCATCAAGAGCCATACTTACTAATTCTACAGTTTTATCTTGGTTCATAAAAATTCCTTATTGGATGACCAGTTCAGCATGTAATGCTCCCGCTCGTTGTAAACTTTCCAAAATGGAAATAATGTCTCGGGTTGAGGTTTGCACTTGACTTAATGCAGTGATTAAATCGGCGACTGTTGCTCCCTGATTCAGTTGCACATTATTGGCTGATGGTTCTTTAACGTTGATATTAGTGGCAGGGGTAATTGTGGTTTTGACTTGCCTGCCCATTTTTTGAATTAATGTGGGTTGCGACACGTTAAAATCGGTAGCGATAGCGATTTGTAAATTACCATGAGAAATCGTAACTGAATCTATTTTTACATCTGCTCCAGCAACGACAACTCCAGTACGTTCATTGACCACAACAGTGGGTAAATTATCGGGAGTGATAACCACATTTTCGAGTTGACTGATAAAGCGAATAAAATGTCCACGCTCGGTTAAGGGAGGATGAATTTCAATTTCCTGAGCGGAACGAGCCTTTGCGGTATTATTGCCAAACCGTTTATTAATCGCCGTCTCAATATGATAAGCGGTAGTAAAATCAGGATGATTGAGTATTAAATGGGTATCCCCAGTCTTATCCATAACTTCGTTGTAAAGTGTTTTTTCAACAATAGCCCCACCAGGAATCATGCCCGTTGTCGGGTGGTTTTTTTGCACCACATTACCGTACAAGTCGTACTTAAAGCCGCCTATTGAAATAGGTCCTTGTGCCAAAGCATAAACTCGATCATCAGTTCCTTTTAAGGGAGTGACTAACAATGTTCCACCTAATAGGCTTTTTGCATCACCTAATGACGCCACGTTGACGTCCAGTTTATCTCCCTGATGCGCAAAAGAGGGGAGATGAGAGGTGATAATGACAGTAGCTGTATTTCTGCTGTTAATGTCATTAGGATTTACATTAACCCCGAAGGTTTGCAATAGATTAGATATGGCCTGGGTTGTATCTTTATTTCGGCGTGAATCACCTGAACCCGCAAGACCAATTACCAAACCATAACCACTTATTGGGTTTTCCTGTAAACCGGAAAATCGCGCTATGGATTTGATTCGCACAGCAGCCTGATTCTGCTGACAAAAAATAATCGAGATGAATAAAATCAGAAAAGAAAACAATCGAATCATCATACCAGACCCACAAATGAAAGAACTTTATAAAAATAGTTACGGGTTTGGGAGTTAGATACAGAACCATCTCCTGCGTAAGTAATGTGAGCATCTGCCAGTCGTGTCGATAAAATGGTATTTTGTGGACTAATGTCTTCTGGTCGTACAATGCCACTTAATACTATTCTTTGTTGCTCGCCATTGATGGTGATCATTTGAATTCCCTCAACCAGATAAGTGTTGTTGGGAAAGAGCTCTTTAATACGAACTGTGAGCGAGGCTTTGATTTTGCCATTTCTTCCCGTTTTAGCCGCAACCCGCCCTTTACCTTTTAGCCCAAATTCGACTTCGTGATTATTTTTGTTATACCCTACAGATAATGCAGTTTTTAATTCTTTACTCGAAGATAAATCGGCACCGGTTTGCGCGTTAGAGGTTTCAAGTACGATAACGGTCAGGATATCCCCAGGCATAGTGGCTTTACGGTCAGCAATGAGTGGGCGGTACTGATCTTCATGAAACAGGTTGACTGCATTGACCGATTGACCTGATCCTAAAAATAGCACAGCCGCCATTAACGTTCGGTTCATTGAATAATCTCCACTTCCTGTCTGGCGGTTACTGTTCCTGAAAAGAATTTATTTGTTAGTGGATTTTTTATGCGGACCTTTTCACCTACCCATGCATGATTCTGAGCAATTCCTTGTGTTGCAATCAGTATTTTGTTTTTTATTGATTTGATGTGCACTGATTCGCCACTAATGACATCAGGATATGGCATTAAATATCGGGTTGTGAGGATTTGATTTTTTTTTATTCCAAGTTTTAGCCAGGATGGCTCAGATAATTGGGATTTAGGTACATCCTGTAATCCTGCAATATTTCGTATTTGCAAGGCAAAATCAGATGCTTTAACCGGGGAGTTACTTTTGATATTGTGCCTGGCTATCATTACTTTTTTGAAGGCTTTGACTTCAAACCAGATGGCAATTGAATCTTTATCGTTATAAAGACTGACGCATATGTGTTTCGCCACCGGGTATTTCTCGGATACCAGAACCTTCAATGCTGATAAAGGAAATTCGCTGCCTTTGGGGATTGATTTATTGGTTATCTTAATGCGTTCGTATTCTCGTTGTTGTAATCGATGATACAGGGCCGATTGCGCCTTGTTTACTAAGTCTATGCCAGAGCTTAAGTATTTTGCCTCTATTAAAGCAGATTTTTTGCCCAGCCAATGAAAACTCACAGCAGCCCTTTTTTGTTTCAACCATTCAGTTATCTGCTCTTTAGTTATTAGTCGATTGGGCTTGAGTTTTGTATCCAAAGCAAGGCTCCCAATAGCTGTTTTATCGTCCGTAATGATTAATAAATCATTTAAAATAAGCGCATCAGAAGTTATTCTGGGCTGGAAACGAAGAGTCGTTTGTGCATTAACTGTAAAAGCCAATGTTACGAACCAGAAACAATTAATTGCGAATTTCATTAGTCAATTTTTCCAGTTCATCCGCTATTTGCACGGCTTTCGCGTTGAGTTGATAGACACGTTGGGCCATAGTTAATTGCATCAGCGAATTGACCATATCAACGTTTGATCCTTCAATTTGATGTTGAGCCAGCGATCCAAGCCCGCTACTCCCTGGAATATCTGTCAATGGGTCACCGGATTTATCGGTAGGAATATAAATCCCTGCGCCAATAGGATCCAAGCTTTCGGGATTCATGAACTTGGCTAACTGGATGGATCCTATTAATTGCGGTTCGGGATCATCACTCAGAATGACTTCAATATCGCCATTGGCCTGTATCGTTAATTTGGTAAAATCATCAGGAATTTGAATATTATCTGCAAGCCTTAAGCCATCCTGAGTCGTTAAATAATGATCGTTATCAATACTCAATGTTGAGTTTCTGGTATACGCTATTGATCCATCCTGATTCACGACCTGAAAGAAACCAACACCATTAATGGCTACATCATTCCAGTTATTCGTCGCTTTTAAAGGGCCTGCTGAAAAATCTTTCCCTGATTTACTTACTGCTGTACCCAGACCTAATTTAGCACTGGACTGATTGTTCAGTAATGGGTTGTCCCCATTGATATTTTGGTAAAGCACATCCTCAAAAGTTAATCTGCTGGCTTTGTAATTGGGCGTATTTAAATTCGCCAGATCATTAGCAATTTTATCAATTAAATATTCTTCAGATTTAAGCCCACTAGCCGCGATGGAGAGTGCGTCAGACATTTCCTTCTCCTAACTGATTAATGGCGGTGGCTAATAATCCATCGGCAATACGCATTACTCGCTGACTTGCTTCAAAATGACGTGATGTTTTTATCATATCCATCATTTCATCAATGGATTTTACGTTTGATTGTTCCAGAAATCCTTGTAAAACCCGAACCGTATGATCCGATGGATTTGGTGATTCATCGGTTTGATATAAGCCATTCCCTACGTATTTAAGTAAATCAGGTTGATTAAATTGCACGATATTTAATTGGTCGACCTGGTGATGATCGATTAATAGTGCACCACTTGTATCAATTGAAAAGGCATTATCCTCTACTCTTATGATTCCTCCTTTCCCCAGGAGAGTTTCTCCTGTAGCAGTGGTTAGCTCTCCTTGATTATTTCGTTGAAAATCACCACGACGGGTATAAAAAATACCGTGTTCCCCTTGCACCTGAAAATAACCATCACCAGATAAAGCCAAGTCCGCAGGATTATGAGTTTGATTAAAAGTTCCCTGAGTTTTAAGTTGAGAAGGTTCTAGCTGCGCGACTAAATCGGTCATTTGAGTTGTCAACTCACCATCAAAACCTGTGTTTTCTACAATGAGTCTTTTAAACCCAAGGGTATTCATATTCGCCACATTTTGACTGAGTGATTGCAGTTTCAATTGATCAAAATCCATTGCAAGTTGGGTTGCAGTAATTGCATCAAACATTATCCTATCCTTAATTGACGACCCCAAAAGATTCCACCTGAACATTAATGGGTATTTCATTCAACGCTAATACCGTTAAATGCGGTAATACTCTCTGGGTAAGTTGTTTCATGTGTCTTCGTAAATTTGTTGAGCAGAGTAAAATGGGCCTTTTGCGCTCGCCCAGCATGTGCTCCACCTGATTTGCCAGTTTGGTAATCAGACTCTCCGTAAAACCTGGCTCCAGAGCAAGATACTCATTGGAAGCGAGTTGAATATTGAGCTGATGTTCCAGGTTTGAGCTGAACGTTAAAACATAAAGACTATTCTGGTTCACAAGCAATTTCTGACAAATATGCATTGCAAGACCAGAGCGTACCAGTTCTGTTAGTTGTGGGGGTTCTGGAATTTTTTTAGCATGTTCCAATAATAACTCCATAATGAGCTTTAAATAACGAATCGAAACTTTTTCGTGAAGCAAGTTTTGCAATATACGTTGCACATGGCTTAAAGGGAGCAGGGCGGGTATCAACTCTTCACTCAAAGCTTTAATACCCGGCTGAATCAGCAGTTTTTCAGTTTCCTCTCGGGTGAGTAATTGAGAAAGGTGCGTCTGAATGGTCTCATTAAGATGCGTGGTTAAAACGGTTAGCGGCTCACAGATGGTATATCCTGATTCATTAGCCTCTTGTTTGTATTCATCATCAATCCATACTGCGGGCAAACCGTAGCTGGGATCGCATACTTCAATACCTGTAGTTATTTTTTGGGGAGCGCTGTGCTTAGAGAAAATAGCCAGATACTTATCGAGGTGGAGTGGATTTACCGTACCAACAGTGCCTCCAATTGCGATTTGATATAAAGGATAACCTATTTTTGTATCCTGTTTGATTTTAACTTCAGGTAAAACAAAACCCAAATCATAAGCAATGCGCTCTCTTAGGCGCGCAATCGCATGAAAAAGTGTTTCTTCATGGGACATGAGTTGATCGTAAAGTTCTTTATTAACATGAATTTCAATAGGGTAAACCCGTATTTTTTCATATAAATTTTCTTCGATTTCCTGTTGCTGTTCTGTTGCTTTGGATTTTAGTGCGAACCAGGCAGAAAGAATAAAAACTCCCAGGATTAGCAGGACGGGACCAATAGGTATGCCTTTTAAAAACAGCAAGCAGGTTAAACCGCCACACACCATGATTAAACTTTTGGGATAAGCTCCAATCTGTTTAGCCACTTCACTTCCCAAATGAGCATCGGTCGCCGCGCGAGTAACAATAATACCGGTTGCTGTTGAAATGATGAGGGCCGGTATTTGCGTCACCAATCCATCACCCACGGTAAGTAAAGTATAGGTTTGGATGGATTCCGCCAAACTGAAACCTTTTTGAACTAATCCTATAGCAAAGCCACCAATAATATCGACTAAAATGATTAAGATTCCAGCAATCGCATCGCCTTTAACAAATTTATTTGCCCCATCCATCGCACCATAAAAATTAGCTTCTTTTTCGATTTGCGAGCGTCTGAGTTTAGCATCGCTTTGGGAAATACTGCCCATATTTAAATCTGCATCAATGCTCATTTGCTTACCAGGCATGCTATCGAGAGTAAAGCGCGCAGCTACCTCAGCTACTCTTTGCGACCCATTGGTTACTACGATAAATTGAACAATAATAAGGATTAAAAAAACCACCAATCCCATGACATAGTTTCCATGAATAACGTAATCTCCCATAGCCTGAATGACCTTTCCTGCATCCCCATCAGATAGGATAAGTCGTGTAGCAGAGATATTTAATGCTAGTCGGAAGAGAGTTGAAATAAGGAGTAAGGCCGGAAAGGTAGAAAAACTTAATGGTTTGTCGGTGTAAAAAGTTAAAAGTAATATAGTCAGTGCCCAACTAAAATTAATTATCAGTAATAAGTCCAATAAACCGGAGGGGATAGGAATAAATAAAATAAATAAAATACCAGTCGCAAAAGCTATCATCAGCGTTTCACTTCCATTTGCAAACAGCGATGCCTTATTCATTAATGATTCCTTTGCTGATAAATTTCTTTAAAAATAGTTGCTGCAATCGGAAATAAATCGGCAGTAATCCAATGGTTTAATTCAATAGAGTGATAAAGCATTCGAGCAAAGGGTTTGTTCTCAATGACAGGGATGGCATGTTTTCGGGCTAATTTTTTAACCTCAAAAACCATGTCACCTTGGGCTTTGCAAATCACTTTCGGGGCAGGCATCACATTACGATCATATTTCAAGGCTATAGCCAAATGAGTTGGATTAGTAATGATGACATCGGCTGTTTTTATTTGAATTAAGGATGCATTTTTTTGCCTTAATTGATTTTGCATATATTTTATTTTGCTTTTAATCTTGGGATCACCTTCCTTTTGTTTGTATTCATCTTTAACTTCCTGTTTGCTCATCCGATTGTCTTTAGCAAATTTCCACCGGGTAAAGAAAATATCAACACCCGCTATAAAAGAAAGGATAAGCACCAGTTGAAAGAGTAATTTCAATATAAAATTTATAATAAAAACTCTGGATTCTTCGGGCTTAACTAATACCAGTTTCATAAGGAATGGCAGCTGATTTTTAAATATCAAACAGAGAAGGAGCGTTGTACAAATTAATTTAAACACACTTTTCAGGCCATCAAAAAAAGTTTTAAGGGAGAGAATTTTTTTAAATCCCTGGATCAAATGAAGACGTTTCATATCGGGCACAAGGGGAGTGAATGACCATACAATTCCAGTTTGAACCATAGTTACGAGAATAATAGTCAGGGTTCCTCCAATTGCGATTGGAAGCCATAGTGAAATAATATGGCTAAGTATTAATTGGTGTATTTGGGATAGGATATCGAGGCTCATATGTAATGTTGCTGCGGAACACAATAATTGACGAAACATGGTTTTGAGCTCTAATAGCTCTTTCGGCCATAAAGCGGTAATTATTCCAAGCATGATCAATAATGAAAGGCACGTATTAAGTTCAGTGCTTTTAGCTACTTGTCCTTTTTCCTTTGCTTTTTGCAGTTTGTGAGCAGTAGCTTTTTCATTTTTTTCAGTCATGACATCACCTGTTGCCAGGTATTAAAGCAGTGTTCGAAAACCATATGAGTTATTGGATTGAGGTAACCCATCATAAAGTGGAGCAAAAGTAAGCCTAGCAAGATTTTTATGGGTAGCGTTAATAAGTAGGTATTGATTTGCGGCATGCTTCGGGTAATCACGCCTGCGCAGAGTTCAATGGCTACCAAAGCAAGAACTATTGGGCTTGCAATCATAAAAGCCATACTGAACATAAAACCAAATTGTTTGATAACTGGTGCGAAACCTGTAAAAAGGTTCAGGTTTCCTGGTGGAATTAATAAAAATGAGTGAAGTATCCCTTTAAAAAACCAAATATGCCCATCCATTCCAAAAAAGAATAATACGGCAAGCATGGTTAATAAATAACTTGAAAGCGG
This sequence comes from Legionella sp., assembly GCA_030694525.1. Lineage (GTDB taxonomy): Bacteria > Pseudomonadota > Gammaproteobacteria > Legionellales > Legionellaceae > Legionella. Next base: position 12,882 of record JAUXYG010000150.1, read on the forward strand.
CTCTTGGGTGTGTTCAGCGGGATTAAAGAGCCCCATTGAATTAAATCCTGTTGCATTATCAATAAGTTGACCTGCTATCTGAAATAGAGCAAAAGTTGCAAATATGCTGGTGGCAAATATTAAACCATTAGCAAACTCCATGAGACTACTCATTAGAAATGTTTCAGTTACTTGTGATGCGGTTTCAGGCAAGTAATTGACCATTAACAAGCTTAAGGAAAAAATAAGAATAAAACGCGTATGAACGGGCAGTTGTCCTATGGCTTGGATAGGGTTAAATGAAAGTAGGGTACCCATACGAATGGTTATAAAAAATAAGTCGGTAAGCCAGTGGTACGATACAATCATGATTTAATGACCCCTGGAATGCTGGTAAAGAGATGTTGGGAAAAATCAATCAGCGAATGCAGCATCCATTCCCCGCATAACATGAGCATGAGCACCACGGCTAATATTTTAGGGACAAAACTTAAGGTTGAATCCTGAATTTGAGTAACCACTTGCAAAATGGAAATAATAAGGCCACTTATAAGAGCTACGATAATTATGGGTGATGCAATGAGTAATGCATGCCAAAGTAATTGTTTACTGAGATAGATCGCCAGATCGTTAGACATCGTCCATTTCCATTATATTCGCTAACTTGCTCATCTTCTTGAATACTGGATTCAAGTTTTTCCATATTTAGTGTTTTAGCGACACAGCGCGATTAAATCAAATTTAATGGTCTAACACAAGTCATTACTAACAAAATTATTTAATAAGGTTTTATTTAGAACATTGAGGCACTTAACAGGCTAATGCTTTTTTGTTTGGACAACCATTATCGTGAGATATGCTATATTTTAATATTAAATGCTAATGGAGAAGACAATGGAAAAGGATAAAAATGAACATCCTGAAGTGAAGGAATTAAAAAATATATGTGAAACCTCTTCACCGACATCTGAAACGAAAGGTGTATGTGACAAAGTGAAGGATGAAAAGAAGAAAAATAAAGATCAAAAGTTGGATAAGGAGCTAAAAGATACTTTTCCAGCAAGTGATCCAAACGCAAAATATTAAAATTAAAATAGTTATGCCAAGCGGTTTCTGTGATGCTATATAATCCTATTAAATCCATAATCTATCATAGGCAGTTGAAAAGAGATTTGATCGGTAAAATAGTTACAGAAAAATTAAATAATTCTTGACAGTATTGAGGTAGCTCATTAAACTGCGATACTTATTTTGGGGCTATAGCTCAGCTGGGAGAGCGCTTGCATGGCATGCAAGAGGTCGGCGGTTCGATCCCGCCTAGCTCCACCATCCACCTCTTGTATGTTGATGGAAAAATAGTTCAGGGTCCCCATCGTCTAGAGGCCTAGGACACTGCCCTTTCACGGCGGTAACAGGGGTTCGAATCCCCTTGGGGACGCCATTATTTGGCTTTATTCTTAAACGTTAAATCAATATATTGCTTCATTTGGCCATTTTCCAAATCCGGGGGCACTTTACTTATTTTGCATAGCACTTTAATTCTTAATTTATAATTTTCATAATTGCTAAACCCATAAACTCGCCGTTGAATCAATTTTATCTTTCTTTGAAATTCTTCAGACCGGTGTAACTTTCACAATTCACCACGCTAGCGAGGAGTGTGTTGGGTCAACATGACCCAACCTACAGCAAGTTCGCACGTTTGCTTCAGCTTGTGATTCAAATTTTATTAATAAAGTCTGATGGAGACGACAGTTTAGCGGGAACTATGCCTGTTGGGGAGTGCTCCTATTAATTGGATGGCTTATATCTAAATTGATGATATTTTGTCTCATCTCATTAATACACGCCAAAGTACCCCGATTAGGTTTTGTCATAAACCATCCCCTGGGTGCTGAAAAAAAAAGGTTAAGATGAGTACCCTTTCTTAAACAGGCGTCTAAAGTAGTCCGGAGTGATTCTGATTTTAAATTTTTAATATTTTTTAATAACATTTCTTTAGCGAAGGGGTATCTGGCTAAAAGACCAATCTCTCTAGCAGAATGCTTTTCAGTAATCAGCGCTTCCATCAGATTTATAATACCATTCTCATCGAGAAAATAGTCTAATAACTCTGGTATGTAATGAATTCGTTGTTTTGCGGTAATTTTACTTAAAGCAATTAATTCCCGCGATTTAGATAAATTATTTGCTGAATTTATAACGCAAAGTAATGATATATCTTCATTATCTCTCGTATCCGGATCCGCGCCTAATCGGACCATGTTTAAATAATCATCCGCTGAAAATAAATGATCTTCTCTCATATTAAGCATCATTTGTAAGGGGGTGTATCCATGTGCGTTTTTCAAATGGACGCTTTCCGGATGTATCTTGATTAATGCTAAGGCCTGGTTAAAATTTGTTTTAATCAAAAAATGAATAGCAGAATTTCCTGACTTATTTTGAACTAAGGGAATAGCTCCTGCTTCGATAAATTGAATGATTTCTAACGTTTCATAATTTTTATTGAGCATATAATATAACGGCGGAACCCCTTTATGATCTTTAATGTTGGGGTTGGCGCCATAGTGATTTATAAGATATAAAGCGTTTTTTACTTGCTTATTAAAAATTAAAATGTGAAGAAGAGTATATCCGCTGTTACTTATCACATTTGGATTGGCCCCTAATTCAATTAAGTTCCAGGTATTTTTATTGACAATAAATCTATCTAACAAATTGATTAGTTCAGCATTTAAATCCATTTAAATAATCTTCTTTTTTAAAGTCTCAGGGGATAGTAACTGTCTCTTGAATCAAAGTCTCTCAAATATCGTCCGTGTATTAAATCCAAATAAACGCTCGTGCATTCTATAAGCATATTCATCCGTCATATTAGCCAGGTAGTCACAGACTATCCGATACGCCGCCTGCTCATCATTTGCCTGTTTAAACAATTCCCGATTTTTATTATCCAACAAGCTGGCGGGATTTGAGCTGATGGCATCAAAAAGCCTTAAGACTACTGTTTGACCACCATATTCGAAAGTGCGTGCTTCCTGGGAGTCAATAACGTAGCGGAAAATACACTCCATTAAATAACGTAATAATCTTGCTGCTTCAGGAATTAGGCCGATATTATATTTTAGTAAATTGTTCTCAAACATATCGTTAGTTGTGATAATTTCGGTTGACGTTATAAAATAGTTGACCATTTCTCCTATAGTCTGTTTTCTTAGACAGAGTTCTTGTGAGAATAGGGAATTAATGAGGCGATCCTGATGTTTTGCCAAAGCAGTATTGCTTAATAGCTCTCTAAATTCGGGCGTATCGAGGTGCTCCGGATTGATTAATCTTAAATGGACTGCATCCTCCAAATCATGTACGCCATAGGCAATATCATCGGCAGTATCCATGATGGAGCAATCAAAGCTGTGGTAGGCCGATTTGCCCGATTTAGTTTCCTGAGGTTGTTGTGCCAGAGATTGAAACAATTCTCGATCATGGCCTGAGAAAGGCGATAATAACCAGTCGACCTCAGGCTGTTCGCAATCAAAATATGCCTTGGGGGGTAACCAGTTATTGATTTTAATTGTTTTATGAATGGATTCATGAATGGGGGGTTGGGTATGAGCCACGACCGAAGAACGCTTAACGGGATATTTTAAAATTCCCAGCAGTGCGCGTCTGGTTAAATCCAGACCATAAGCACCATAGCTGTTTTCCACTTTGGTTAATAAGCGTAAGGTTTGACCATTACCTTCAAATCCTCCGTAATCCCGCATCATGTAATTAAGCGCCACTTCACCACCATGACCAAAGGGTGGGTGGCCAATATCGTGAAGCAGACAAATGACACTCACCAGATCATCATTGGGTAACAGACTGCCCAATAAATTCTGTTGATTTTGATTCATAGCCAAATTACGTACAATACTGCGACCTATAGAATCGACTTCAAGGGAGTGGGTCAGTCGTGTGCGATGAAAGTCACCTTCGTCAGTCCCAAGTATTTGGGTTTTTCGTTGCAAACGTCGAAAGGCAGGACAATGAATAACCCTTGTTCTATCACGCTCGTAGGGATCACGGTGATCTTGTGAACCTCTTTGGTTCGTTTGCCCTGATCGGCGATGAGTCCACATATGAATGTCCTGCGTTACTTAAAAGCCAATACTTTATTCCATAGTTTGTTTTAAAACAACACAAGTTTCTAAAGTTTTTTATAAGACGGCAGATAACGATATAGAAGATTAGAATAAAAATTATAATAAGAGGACATTGTGATGAATAATAAAAATAAATTCATAATGGTGGGGTTATGTGTCTTTAATTTATCTTCCTGCATGGTTTCAGATGAAAATTATACCAGTTACCAAACCTATACATACGATCAAAGCCAGCTTTACCCACAAAGTGATTATCGAATGGCCAATTTTGGATATCGGTATCAGCCCAATGAAGGATCGGTTACTGTCCCTGATTCCTACCATGTAGGGGCCTATCATTCTCCAGTATCATTTAAAGATCGAGACAGAAACTGGGTAAGCAGCCAAAATCCTCAAGGGTACACAATTGAAGTAGCTGATGATGAGCGGGCAGCACAAGTGGCGCAAAAATTATATAAAGCCCCTAAAAATGATCGAATGGCGCAAGTGAAATATCAGCGAAATGGTAAACCTTATTATAAAGGCTTATATGGAACGTTCCCTAATGCAGAAGCTGCACAAAAAGCGCTCAGTGAATTACCCCCTGATATCCAACAGGGTGCTGGAGTTAAGACCTGGGGAAGCGTTCAAGGCAGTTTGAATGAGTATTAATTAATCCTCATTTTAAAATGTTCACGATCTACCAAAATGGTGGCTTTATGCCTGTTCAGGCGGCAGCCGTAATAATAACCATTAATTTACTCACACCTGGTGTAGGGGTTTGCCCTGCATCAAATTGTTTAATTGATATAGCATATTGATTATTCATTTTTATTAACCATTCCATAAACAGCTTAAAAGGTACGTCGTCAAAAGTTAATTGAATGTCACCAGAGCCAGTTTGTTGTAATTGGTAAGGTGATTTGATAGTTGAATTTTCTTTTAGCTGATTAGCTAGTAAAGTCAGTAATTGGCTGTTTTCAACTTTTTTTCTAGTTTTAGTTGTGTTTTTTTGTGCTTTAACACGCCTCATCCATTCCAGTGTTTCATGCTTTACAGTGAGTTGTGTAGCCGTCAGATTCATTTTTTCATTTAAAGGAGAGTAAAGGAAAAAATAATAGATATAAACGAATAAACAAATTCCTGTACCAATAAGCATCCATTTTTCGCGTTCATTTAAATTCTGAAAATAAGTCTTCATGTTAACTCCAGGGTAGCGATAACATGTTGGTCGCGGGTTGCGGCTTGAGTTTGATTTACTTTAAGTGGTAAATTTTTTAATTTATTTTCTATCTCTTCAAGGCTTGCAAAATCATTGCATAATAAGGTAACGGATAGTGTCTTATTTTGAAATCTTAATTGTTCGATAGTTCCTGGACTATCCCTCATCACCTTCGAAAATTGATTTAATAAAAACCAAAAGCGATTTTGGTTATTCGCGGTATTACCCAATAATTGACTAATACGAAACCTGGGACTGATTACCTGCTTTGCTTCCGGGAAAAACTCACGATAAATTTGTGCGATTTGTTCGTCTACAATCATTGTTTGTTTTTTTAAAAAATGCAACTTTATTCCTGTAAGAACGACCATACTCATTAACCATACACCTGCTATAATGGCAACGAATTGATATCCTTTTTTTATCCAATCCGAAGTGTTTCCATGCTGAAAATCGCCCTGACACAAATTTAAGGGGTTTGTTTGGAGTAATTTTTTGGCTATCCAGGTATATGATAATTCTTCGGTGGTCTGCACTAAAATGTCAGAATTGATGCCCATACTGTCTTTAAATAAAAGGGGTTCTATATGTGGATGATTTTTAAGATAGGATATGGCTAATGTTCCATCAAGTGCTCCTTTGAAATCGGAGCTGTTGATGAGTGTCTCCGATTCAGTAATGCATGATTGTTCAGGCGACAATGCAAACCAGTCAAGGGTGATTGTTTCAAAGTTTATTCGTTGTTCATCCAGGATCACCATTAAATTATTTAAATGCTTTTTATCCAGAACCACAATTAAATATCGTTTATTCTGATATCGAGTTTTATCAAAGGCAAAATGTAATTCTTCGACAGGTTGTGCCAGTTTATCTTCTAAAGCAAATGGAATGGCAACTCGGGCTTTTCTCTCCGGAAGCCATGGCAGTTCAAGTTCTAGAAGGCTGGCGTTTTTAGTGCTTTCGACAATCAGGGTTCTTGCGTCTTGCTGAACGTTTCGTATCTCTTCAAAGTTACGATATGCAGGTGGAGAGACTAGCTCTCCATTTGATGATATTTTGAGACAAAAACATCCATTAGCGTCAAGATGTCGGGTATACAAAAAACAAGTATCCATGAGTCAAACTCTACTTCTTGGGCGATCAGCAAATTTAAGACTATATGGAATTGGATTTATAATCAAACATATGCTCGATGTTTTTTTGAATTTAGTTCAGCCCATTGCTGTTTCAATTGTTGCGAGAGCAAATAAACAACCAGCGCATATTGGGGGCTTGAATTATAACGCGTTATCACAAAAAAATTAGGGTAGGCTAGCCAGTATTCTTTTCCTTCAGCGGTCATCAGTTCAATCAATGCCGCACGAGTGGGGTGATTTTGCGAAGCCGTAATGGGTTTTACACCGGCTGCTTCCAGTTGCGAATACTGATAATTAGCACTTTTGGGATTGGTGCGTAACTTTTTAAAATGCCACCCCTTAAGTGTTGCATTTTGCGCTATCCCTTCGTTTAACCTCCAACCGTGTTTATGAAAATAATTAGCAATACTGGCAATTGAATCCCCATTGTCAGTAATTAAATCTCGGTGCCCTTTATTGCCGAAATCTACGGCATAATAGCGGTAGCTACTGGGCATAAACTGAGGCTTACCCATTGCTCCAGCGTAAGATCCTTTATAGAAAGTTGGTGATACGTGGTGCTCACGGCACAAAAGCAAGTATTCTTTTAGTTCTTTAGTAAAAAATGGGGCACGTTTAGGGTAATTAAAAGCCAGGGTGGATAAGGCATCGAGGACTCGATTTTCCCCTTGACGTTCTCCGTACAAAGTTTCAACCCCCAGTATAGCAACAATTATTTCTGGAGGAACACCGTAGCGCTTTTGTGCTTTTTCCAGAATTTCTTTATTAGCCGCCCAATAATCCAAACCCCCTTTTAATCTTTGTGGCGTTAGAAAAAGATCCCTGTAAACGTCCCAGTTCTTTTTTTCATAGGGTTTTTCCATGGACTCAATTATTTGAGGTTGCAATTGCACCTGATTCATCGTTTCAGTGAGCTCTTTAGCGCTGAAATGGTGGTCTTTGACCATGCTTTTAATAAAGGCCTGAACATCTTTACGTTGGGTAAAAGCAGTGTCTGCACTACTAGAAAATGAGAGAAGAAGCAAAATTGCGTAACCCAGCCAGATAATTCGTCGCATGGTGCATCCTAAAATATTAAGCGAAAGGGTGAATTTTAGTGAAAATATAATTTATTAGCAAATTTTTTACATAATGAATCAATTAGTTCATATAAAAATCAGTGGTTTTGTTGTATCTGAAAATTGAATTATCCTGATAGCTCCACATTCAGATCGGATAGTATCAGGCTTGAGCGAAGGAAGGTCGCAAACAGAATTATCACTGAATACTTTCTGCACGGCAACATTTAAGATAGAATCAGCCTATTTGCAAAAAGGGTTTTCGAGTTGAGCGACTTAAAACGGATCCGTAATTTTTCAATTATTGCCCATATTGATCATGGCAAATCAACATTAGCTGATCGGTTTATCCAGATTTGTGGTGGATTAACCGAGCGTGAAATGAGTTCGCAAGTTCTTGATTCTATGGATATTGAACGTGAGCGTGGAATAACCATTAAAGCTCAGTGTGTCTCGCTTAATTATACAGCAAAAGATGGAAAAACTTATCTTCTGAATTTCATTGACACTCCAGGCCATGTTGATTTTAGCTATGAAGTATCACGTTCTCTTGCTGCTTGTGAAGGGGCAATTTTAGTCGTTGATGCTGCTCAAGGTGTTGAGGCCCAAACAGTTGCCGTGTGTTATACCGCAATTGACCAGTCCCTATATGTTTTACCTGTATTAAATAAAATCGATTTGCCTCAGGCGGAGCCTGAACGGGTTATAGCCGAGATTGAAGATATTATAGGTGTCGATGCGCATGATGCCTTACGAGTAAGCGCGAAAAGCGGCATCGGAGTTGATGATGTTCTTGAAGCCTTAGTGGAGCAGATACCACCACCTGAAGGGGATGCGAGTGCACCCCTACAGGCATTAATTATTGATTCGTGGTTTGATAGCTATCTTGGAGTGGTCTCGCTTGTTCGCATTGTCAACGGGGCTATTCGCAGAGGCGATAAGATGCGTATTATGTCTACAGGTCGAGCTTATGAAGTAGATCAGGTAGGCATTTTTACTCCAAAACGAACCAAGTTAGATATTCTACAGGCTGGAGAAGTAGGATATGTAGTGGCAGGGATTAAAGAAATACAGGGGGCACCGGTGGGAGATACCTTAACTCTCGATCGTAATCCGGCTCAATCCGTATTACCTGGTTTTCAACGCGTCAAACCTCAGGTGTATGCAGGTTTGTTTCCTATCAGTTCCGATGATTTTGAGGCTTTCAGGGAAGCTTTAGCCAAACTCAGCCTTAATGACGCGTCTTTGTTTTATGAGCCTGAGTCATCAGAAGCTTTGGGGTTTGGTTTTCGTTGCGGATTCCTGGGCATGTTGCATATGGAGATTGTTCAGGAACGTTTGGAACGGGAATACAATCTTGATTTGATTTCAACAGCGCCAACTGTGGTTTATCAAATTCTTACAACTAAAGGTGAAACTTTATTAATTGATAATCCATCCCACTTGCCACCCATCCCGCAAATTAAAGAGATGTTTGAGCCTATTGTCAGAGCGAACATACTGGTACCTCAGGATTATTTAGGACAAATCATTACTCTATGCGTTGAAAGACGGGGTATTCAGGTTAATATGACCTATAGTGGACGTCAGGTTTCGGTATCTTATGATATTCCAATGAGTGAAGTGGTTTCGGACTTTTTTGATCGCTTAAAATCCGTGAGCCGTGGTTATGCTTCTCTCGATTATAACTTCCTGCGATTCCAGGAAGCAGATTTGGTAAAAATGGATATATTGATTAACAGCGAAAAAGTAGATGCATTAGCGGTTATTGTCCATCGGGATGCAGCTCATAGCCGAGGTAAACTTATCGCTGAAAAAATGAAAGATTTGATTCCGCGTCAGATGTTTGATGTAGCTATTCAGGCTGCATTAGGAAGCCATATTATTGCTCGACAATCTGTTAAAGCCCTACGTAAAAATGTGACGGCTAAGTGTTATGGTGGTGATGTGTCACGAAAACGTAAATTGTTAGACAAACAAAAGGCCGGTAAGAAAAGGATGAAGCAAGTGGGACATGTTGAAATTCCACAAGAAGCATTTATGGCTGTTTTTCAAACGGACAAAAAGAAATAATTAGATAGGCGGGTAACTGATTCTCTGGCTTAGAGAAATTATATTGGGACATTGTTATGAATTTTGCTTTAATTTTAGTTGTTTTATCCTTTCTAACCGGGTTTATTTATTTTCTCGATGTGGTTATTTGGTCCAAGCGCCGCGGCCCTGGGCAGCCTCCCGGAAAAATTATTGAATATTCACGCTCCTTCTTTCCCGTTTTCTTTATTGTGTTGCTCCTTCGCTCTTTTTTAGTTGAGCCATTTCGAATTCCATCAGGCTCATTAGAACCTACACTATTGGTAGGCGATTTTGTTGCGGTGAATAAATTTGCTTATGGTTTCAGGCTCCCCGTTATTGAAAAAAAGATAGTACCGGTTGCTAATCCCAAAACAGGGGAAATAGCAGTATTTCGCTGGCCACCTGAACCTTCGTATGATTATATAAAAAGGGTTATTGGAGTTCCTGGAGACAAAATTGGCTATCATAATAAAGTGTTAACTGTAAATGGTAAGGAAGCCAAGCAGACTTTTGTTGAATACACTATAGATGAAAGTTCTGGTAAAGCGGTGGCTAAATATAAAGAAAATTTAAATGGTGTAGTCCATGATATTTTCGTGCGAGCGGATGTGCCTGCAGTTGATTTTGATATAGAGGTCCCTGAAGGCTCCTATTTTATGATGGGAGACAATCGTGATGACAGTGCTGACAGCAGATTCTGGGGATATGTTCCTGAAAGTTATTTAAGAGGAAAGGCCTTTTTAGTCTGGATGAGTTGGAATGGCAATGCAGGAACGCTGCGCTGGTCCAAAATTGGCAGATTGATTCATTAGTTAAGGGTATTGATAGTTGTGAAAATTGATCTAGACAGATTATCCAGACGCTTAAACTATCAGTTTAAGCAAACTTCCTATTTAAAACAGGCCCTTACTCATTGTAGTGTGGGCAGTGATAATTACGAGCGTTTTGAATTCCTGGGCGATTCGATTTTAAGCTTTGTAATTGCCAATGAATTATTTCATCAGTTCCCAGAGCAAAGTGAAGGGCAACTCAGTCGTTTACGTTCTTTTTTAGTAAAAGGTGAGATGTTAGCGGAGATAGCCAAAGAACTTGATTTGGGTGACTTTTTATATCTGGGACAAGGGGAGTTAAAAAGCGGTGGTTTTCGCAGGGCCTCAATTTTGGCAGATGCCTTGGAAGCAGTATTTGCAGCGGTATATTTCGATGGTGGAATTTCCGCTGCCCAAGAGGTAATTTTAAATCTCTATCGCTCCAGACTAATAGATCCTAATTTAAATGATTGTTTAAAAGATGCTAAAACACAGCTTCAGGAGTACCTGCAAGCGCAAAAATATGCCTTACCCGAATATAAATTAGATAAAATTGAGGGTGATGAGCATGATCAGATATTTTATGTCACATGCGCCGTAGAAGGGCTGAAGCATATATCTCATGGTAAAGGGCCTAATCGCAGAAAAGCGGAACAGTTGGCTGCTCGATCATTTTTGGGTCAGTTAGAGTGCAAAAAATAAACTGTACTATTTCTGAAAGCCATTTAATTTCTGACTCAATCAGTGGATTATAAAATTTAATCGATAAGCTATCCGCATAACTGTGGTATGAATTTTTTTTAGTTAAACTCTAGACATACCAATTTTTAGATTCCAACCTGCTATAATTATAGAGCAAGAATTATTTAGGAATTATTATGAAAAAAATTACTAAGCCTGAGAAAAAATCAAGTAAAGAATTGGCATCTGAGGAAATAAGTAACATTTCAGGAGGTAGGGATGCAAACTCTGGTCATAGTATTACTGATGTGCTGAATTCACGTACGAACAGATATACAACGCGTAAACCAAGAGGAAGACCATAACTTTAAAGAGATCGAACCATAAATACTCAGTTAATTCTATCACAAACTGAGACACTGATCTGGTCAGAAATATAAAGCTTGAAATAGCTTCTTTTGATAGCTTAACTTATAAGTTGATTTCAACCAAATTTAACTAACCATTTCATCCAGTAAGCTGCTAAGTTCCAGCCATTCTACTTCTATTCCATTTAACAGATGATGTGCTTTATCACGTGCGTTTATTAATTTATCCAACTTTGCTTTAAGTGTATTGTCTTCGTAAAGAATGGGATCAGCTAATTGCTCATCAAGCCTCTCAAGTTCCTTTTGATACTGCGTCATCTGTTGTTCTAATTTTTTTATTTTATTTTGGACAATTTTTCTTTCTTTATATAAATTTCCGGCCGATACCTCAACAGACTCTTTTGCTACGGCCGCTTTTGTTTGTAACCATTGATAATAGTCATTCAGGTCACCATCAAAAGGATGTACTTTTTGTTGATAAACCAGGTAAAAATTATCAACACTGGTTTGAAGCATATGACGGTCATGCGATATTAGAATTAAAGCCCCCTCATAGCTTTGTAAGGCGAGCTCGATCGCGGCACGCATTCCTAAATCCAGATGATTTGTAGGTTCATCAAGCAATAATAAATTCGGTTTTTGCCAGACTAATTTGGCCAAAGCCAAACGGGCTTTCTCTCCTCCTGAGAAATGATGGATGGCTTGTACTGCCATATCCCCAATAAAGTTGAATCCACCTAAAAAATCGCGAATTGTTTGTTCACGTGCTTCGGGGGAGAGTGTTTGAATGGTTTCTACAGGACTTAATTTACAATCGAGTTGCTCTAGTTGGTGTTGTGCGTAGTAACCAATTTTTAAATGAGGTGAGCGATGTATATTTCCATTTAAAACAGGCAAAGAACCAGTAAGGGTTTTTATTAAAGTAGATTTTCCTTCACCATTGGGTCCTAATAATGCAATTCTGTCCCCAGGATTAAGAGACAAATTTATTTTTTTTAGAATAGCAGCCTGATTATTATATCCTGCATACACAAGGTTGCATTGAATCAATGGATTTCCAGCACGCGGGCAGGGGAAAAATTCAAACGAAAAAGGTGAGTCTGCCTGCGCTGCAGCGATTATTTCCATTTTTTCTATCGCTTTTACTCGACTTTGGGCTTGCTTCGCCTTAGACGCTTTCGCTTTGAAGCGAGTAACAAATGACATCAAATGGGTGATTTTCGCTTGCTGTTTTTCATGCATGAGTTGTTGAAGGGCTAATTGTTGAGCATGAGTTTTTTCGAACGTAGTGTAATTACCCGTGTAAAGATTTAAATTTTGATTTTCTATATGAAGAATATGAGTGACGAATGCATCTAGAAATTCACGATCATGGGAGATCAGAATTATCGTACTAGGGCTTTGTTTTAAAAAGCGTTCAAGCCAGAATATAGCCTCCATGTCGAGATGATTAGTCGGCTCGTCTAGCAGTAATAGAGCAGCGGGCTTCATTAAACAACGTGCAAGACTTAAACGCATTCGCCAGCCCCCCGAGAAGCTGTTTACCGATGCACTTTGCTCCTCTGCATTAAAACCTAGACCTGCCATAATGGCAGCAGCTTGCGCCGGTTTACTGTAGCCTCCATTTTGACTTAATTCTTCATGACACGCTAAAACCTGGTCATCCTGGCCGGATTTCTCTGCTGCCTGGAGGCGATTAAGTAAATTGATATAATCAGTATCACCTGCTAGGACAAAATCCAGGGCTTTGTCATCACTATCAGGCAGCTGTTGAGATAAATGACTGATGCTTAATTGTGGATTGATGAGAAAATCACCGCTATCCGCAACTAATTTGCCCAGTAATAAGTCAAATAAAGTAGATTTTCCACATCCATTGTGTCCGATAAGGCCAATTTTTTGTTTTTCATAAAGGCTGACATTTGCTTTGTCCAAAAGGATTTTAGTGCCGCGTGAAAGCGTTATATGCCGTAAGGTAAGCATGATGAACCATAAATCTTAATAATAATTAATGGTACCATAAATCAGCATCACCTTCATAATTATTGTATCTGGAGCATGAGTTAATTAGTAGGTTCAATTGTTTTTTTTCTGGCAGATTGATATCGCGCCTGCTTTTCAATATCTATATACCGATCTGTGGTGGCACTTGAACTATGCCCTGCATCATCACGAACATGCTCTCGGGGCCGAATTTTTACATCTTCCGAAATTCCAGTGTGTCTTAACCAATGGACTGTTGCTGCCAGCAGATTATCCGCTTCCTCTGCCATTCCTTTTCGACGTAGCTGATCTGCTGCCAAGTCAAAGCATTGCTGGACAATCCTTCGTAAAGGCGCGGTATCACTCATTGGACCATTACCACGAATTTTAGGAATTAAAGGAGAATTATCTGCAGGAGAGGGGAGCGCAGTGAGTCCAAGAAATAGCCTCCATCGCGTAAGACTTTCCAACATGGCATCACTGACAGCGACCTGTCGCTCTTTATTACCCTTGCCTACGGTTGTAAACCACCAATGCCCGTTGCTGTCCTTAGCAAAATCATTCATGCTTGGTATCCAGCGATCACTAGCCGCCAGTTCGGAAATACGTAAATACATGCCAAATAAAATGCTCAGAATAAAAAGAGTTCGTTCATGTTTTTCAGGTGAGTCAGCTGCAAGAACTTCTGCTGCATAAAGCACTTCATTCCATTGAATAAGACTTAAACGGCGGACGGGGGCGTTCTGTTGCCTTTTACGAATGAATTTACTTTTTTGTCGTATAAGTGCTACAGGATTGGTTGGTATGTATTCTTCGGCAATTAAAAAGTTAAAATAAGTACTGAGAATGGCAAATATTTCCTGGGTGGCACCTTGGGATATACTAAATTGCTCCACTGAAGGAGTTTGTCCACTTTTAATAGCACTTTTACCTAGGGTAACTACAAAGGGGCGCCATTCTTTATTAGGAATGCGTGTTCCATTCTGCTCTATAAAACGAGGAACTTTTTTCAGGCTTATCCACGATTTGGGTGGGTTTTGACAAAAATGGATGTATTGTTCAATGTCATCACGCTTTAATTCGGCGATTGTTTTATTTTTAATTAACCAACTCCACTGCAAAATACGCTCTGCTTCCCTCCGATAACTGTTAAATGTTCCCTGGCTACCCGTGTAACTTTTTAAAAAATTTAATGTGTACATAAAATCTGATTGAAATTTAGGATCTGGCAAGATGGCATGTTCATGATTTTTATGTAACTGATTAAGGTTATCAAAAATGGGTAAGAGGGTGGTTTTCATAGTCGTATGGGTCAAAATGATATGGGGTTAATGCTAGCTGAAAATGTAAAAATATTATACCCGTGCCAGGTTTTTTTATAATGCCACTTTCACAGCGGCATTATTATCAAATCTTAAATGCGTTAATTTCTGCACCATCAGCTGTTTTAATATTATCATTAAAGGGGTGTAAAGAATTTTTTTTTTTAAAAAGGAACAAAAATTTAATCATTAAGTTATTGACCTTATGCATTGCAGCTAGTAATATCTGCGCTCTGTCCTTGAGACGGGTAACGGGGTGTAGCGCAGTCTGGTAGCGCGCCTGCTTTGGGAGCAGGATGTCGGGGGTTCGAATCCCTCCTCCCCGACCAATTTAGCGCCCGTAGCTCATCTGGATAGAGCATCGGCCTTCTAAGCCGAGGGTAGCAGGTTCGAATCCTGCCGGGCGCACCAGCCGTTTATCTGATGCTGGTAAAATATATTATGGTGAGCGTAGCTCAGTTGGTAGAGCCCCGGGTTGTGATCCCGGTTGTCGTGGGTTCGAATCCCATCGTTCACCCCATTTAGTAAGAAATAACAGTTTATCGCTAAAGATTCTATCTGAGTCTTTACAAGACTGAATTACTGATTGATAATCCAACCTGATTGCGAAAGTGGCGGAATTGGTAGACGCACTGGATTTAGGTTCCAGCGGGGCAACCCGTGAGAGTTCGAGTCTCTCCTTTCGCACCATTTCATTTTAAAATCCAAGAGGTGAATTAATGCAAGTTTCTGTTGAGACCTTAAAAGGTTTGGAACGTAAGGTAACAATATCTGTACCTACAGAGAAAGTTGAGGAAGAAGTGAGCTTACGTCTCAGAAATCTTGCTCGTAAAGTTAAAATTGACGGTTTTCGTCCAGGGAAAGTACCTATGGACGTGGTTAAAACCCGTTATTCTGATAGCGTTCGAGAAGAGGTTGCCAGAGAAATGGTTCAATCTACTTTATTCGAAGCCCTGCAAAAAAATGAATTGGTTCCCGCTGGATATCCTTATGTCGAACCAGAGCAAGTAGAGCCAGGTAAAGATTTTCGATATACTGCGGTGTTCGAAGTACTTCCAGTTTTTGAAATTAACGAATTAAATCAGGCTCCAGTTGAATTAGTTAGCTCAGAAGTAACTGATAAAGACCTTACTGACATGCTGGATAAACTGCGTGAGCAGAATAAAGAATGGCATGAAGTGTCGCGCGCTGTAAAAAAGGGCGACAAGGTGGAAATGGATTTTGAGGGCTTCCTTGAGGATAAACCCTTCGAAGGTGGTGCTGCTCAAGGTCATGAACTCGTTATCGGATCGGGTTCCATGATACCAGGATTTGAAGATGGAATTATCGGTGCCAAAATTGATAAGCCTTTTGAAATTAAAGTTACCTTCCCAGCAGATTATGGTCATAAAGATTTAGCGGGCAAAGAGACTACTTTTAAAATTACTGTGAATAAAGTAATGGAAGGCAAATTACCTGAGTTGGATAATACGTTTGCTGAAAAATTTAACATTAAAGAAGGTGGAGTTGACGCTTTAACTAAAGACATTAAAGATAATATGTCTCGTGAACTAGAAAGACGTGTCAATGTAATGAATAGAGAAAAGCTGTTCGACAAGTTATTGGAAGTCAATAAAATTGATTTGCCAGTTGCATTAATCGACAAAGAAATTGAACATTTAAAGCATGATATGTACCATCGACTATTTGGTCATGAACATAAAGAAAATGAACAAATTCCTGATTTTCCCCGAGAACTTTTCGAAGAACAGGCAAAACGACGTGTCCATTTAGGATTATTATTCTCTGAATATGTTAAAAAGCATCAAATTGTTGCTGAAAAAGATAAAGTTAATGCTATGATTGAGAAATTTGCAAGCGCTTATGAAAGTCCAGATGAGCTTCGCGCATGGTATCAAAGCAGTAAGGAAAACTTGGCTGAAATCGAAGCATTGGTGATGGAAGATATGGTTGCTGACAAAATAGCTGCTGATGCCAAAATCAAGCATAAAAAAATGGATTATGATTCAGTGATGAATCCCAAAAAAGGCACTGAAAATAAAGGAGAATAAGCATGTCGAGCTATAACAACACGATTCGCAATGCTAGTGGTTTAGTTCCAATGGTTATTGAGCAAACATCACGTGGTGAGCGCTCGTATGATATTTACTCAAGATTATTAAAGGAACGTATCATATTTCTTTTGGGTGAAGTTGAAGACCACATGGCTAATCTCGTGGTTGCTCAATTGTTATTTCTTGAGTCTGAGAATCCTGAAAAAGATATTTCTCTTTATATCAACTCGCCCGGGGGTGTTGTTACTGCTGGACTTGCAATATACGATACGATGCAATTTATAAAGCCAGATGTGAGTACCTTATGTATCGGGCAAGCGGCGAGTGCTGCTGCTCTATTATTATGTGCGGGAGCAGAAGGCAAGCGTTTCTGTTTGCCAAATTCACGGGTAATGATTCACCAGCCTTTAGGCGGGTATAGAGGCCAGGCAACTGATATTGAGATTCATGCTCGTGAAACACTTGCTGTACGAGAGCGTTTAAACAGTATAATGGCAAAGCATACTAAAAAAACACCTGATCAAATCATGCGCGACACGGAGCGTGATAACTTCATGAGTGCAGCGCAGGCTATGGAGTATGGATTAATCGATAAGGTAATCTATGATAGGGAATTACTAACTGGCAACGTTGAATAAACTATAATTTGATTTACATCAACCTGGCAACATAAGTTAAGTTGATGTAAATTAAGTGGCGTATCTTTTTCTGATTGACTAAAATTTTACATGTACATTACTAATTTACGGTAATAGCTGTAAGAAGGGGTTTGGTTATGAGTAAATCCGGTAACGGAAGTGGAGATAAAGTTCTGTATTGTTCTTTTTGTGGCAAGAGCCAACATGAAGTAAAAAAACTGATTGCGGGACCTTCAGTATTTGTCTGTGATGAATGTGTTGAGTTATGTAACGATATAATTCGTGAGGAAACTCATGAAACAACAGAAGAATCTGAAACACATCTGCCACCACCTAAAGAAATTTCTACATTTCTTGATGAGTATGTTATTGGTCAGCCTCATGCAAAAAAGGTCTTATCAGTAGCAGTGTACAATCATTACAAACGTCTGCAACATAAAAGTGAAGATGGTGTTGAACTCGGTAAAAGTAATATACTTCTTATCGGTCCAACAGGTAGCGGGAAAACACTTTTGGCGCAAACTTTAGCCCGAATTTTAAATGTTCCTTTCGCAATGGCTGACGCAACAACTCTTACCGAAGCGGGTTATGTTGGTGAAGATGTTGAAAATATTATTCAAAAATTATTGCAAAAATGCGACTACGATGTGGATAAAGCTCAGCAAGGAATCGTATATATCGATGAAATTGACAAAATTTCTCGCAAATCAGATAACCCTTCAATTACCAGAGATGTTTCTGGCGAAGGAGTGCAACAAGCTCTACTAAAACTGATTGAAGGTACCGTTGCTTCTGTGCCTCCACAAGGAGGAAGAAAGCATCCGCAACAGGAATTTTTGCAGGTTGATACCTCTAATATATTGTTTATCTGCGGCGGTGCATTTGCCGGTTTAGAAAAAGTGATCAGAGAACGTAGTGACAAATCAGGTATTGGGTTTTCTGCTCAACTAAAAAACAAAAAAGATTCAAGCGATGAAGTATCCAGGGTTTTAAGTCAATTGGAGTCTGATGACTTGGTGAAATTTGGCTTAATACCAGAATTTGTTGGACGTTTGCCAGTGGTTACAACACTACAGGAATTGGATGAGGCCGCATTGATTGATATTTTAACCAATCCTAAAAATGCGTTAACCAAACAATTTCAATCACTCTTTAAGATGGAAGGTGTTGAGCTTGAATTTAGAGAAGAGGCTTTAATCGCGATAGCTAAAAAAGCCTTAGCCCGTAAAATGGGCGCTCGTGGATTAAGAGCAATACTTGAAAATATTCTTTTAGACACCATGTATGAACTACCTTCTTTGGAAGGCGTGAATAAGGTTGTTGTTGATGAGAATGTTGTTAATAACTTGTCAAAACCTATTCTCATTTACGAACATGATGAGATGAAGAGTGCTTCAGGTGCGAAAGAGTAAAAAATTCTAACAGGGTCCATGTGCAATAGTGCATGGACCTGTTCTTCATCTCCCCAATATACAGGGGCAGTCCTTTTGTGAAACTGGTTTTTTTGGTCTAATATAAAGACTAGCTATCGTAATGTAGTTAGCTTAAATCAATGACTTAGCATTTATGTAACGAATTGTTCGCTAGCTCTATTATCTGTATACTCGTAAAAATGTAGAAAACTACTATAGGCTTTTGTTTAAATAAGGGTTCATTATGTCTACTAAAAATGAAATGAAATCTAATGAGACTGTGAATATGTCTAACTTGCCTGTTCTACCTCTAAGAGACGTAGTGGTATACCCTCACATGGTTATTCCTCTTTTTGTTGGTCGAGGTAAGTCTATAAAGGCGTTAGAAGCAGCAATGCTGGAAAATAAGCAGATTTTTTTAGTTGCTCAACGTAAATCAGCGAATGATGACCCAAACCCTGAAGATATTTATGAGGTAGGTACATTATCGAGTGTATTACAATTATTAAAACTACCCGATGGGACGGTTAAAGTTCTTGTTGAGGGAGAGCAAAGAGCAAGAGCTTTTGAGTATACACAGGAAAAAGGTTATCTAGAGGCTTCTCTTGAAATCATTGAGGAGAAAAGTTCTGCAATACAGGAGCCGGAAATTGGCATTTTAATGCGCTCCTTAATGTCACAATTTGAACAGTATATTAAATTAAATAAAAAAATTCCCCCTGAAGTATTATCACCTCTGGCAGGAATAGAGGAACCAGGACGACTGGCTGACACAATCGCTGCTCATCTTACTTTAAAAGTTGATGACAAACAGGAGTTGTTAGAAACCAATGATGTAGGTGCTCGCCTGGAACGATTAATGGCAGCAATTGAAAATGAAATTGACTTATTACATGTGGAGAAAAGGGTTAGAGGTCGTGTTAAACGACAAATGGAAAAAAGTCAGCGTGAATATTATTTAAATGAACAGATTAAAGCCATTCAAAAAGAATTGGGTGAGTTAGGTGAAGAAGGGAATGAAATTGAGCAATTGGAAAACTCAATAAATAAAGCCGGAATGCCAAAAGAGGCGAAAGAAAAATCGCTAGCAGAATTACATAAATTAAAAATGATGTCTCCAATGTCAGCAGAGGCTACAGTCATACGTAACTATCTTGACTGGATGCTAGGTGTTCCATGGAAGAAAAAAAATAAAATACAATTTGATTTGCTTAAAGCTGAAAAATTACTTGATAAAGAACATCATGGATTAGAACAGGTAAAAGAACGGATTATTGAATATCTGGCCGTTCAGCAAAGAGTAAAACGATTAAAAGGTCCTATATTATGTTTGGTTGGTCCTCCAGGTGTGGGGAAAACATCGTTGGGTCAATCAATAGCTAATGCTACAGGAAGAACGTTTATCCGGATCGCATTGGGTGGGGTTCGCGATGAGGCTGAGATACGCGGTCATCGAAGAACTTATATCGGATCCATGCCAGGTAAGATTATTCAAAAACTTTCCAAAGCAGGGGTTAAAAATCCTCTTATTATGTTAGATGAAGTGGATAAGATGGCTATGGATTTTCGTGGTGATCCTGCTTCAGCATTACTTGAAGTACTGGATCCAGAGCAAAATCATACGTTTAGTGATCATTATCTGGAAGTTGATTACGATCTGAGTGACGTGATGTTTATTGCTACCGCAAATTCTTTGGAAATACCCGCTCCATTATTAGATAGAATGGAGGTAATCCGTTTAGCCGGTTATACAGAAGATGAGAAAATCAGCATTGCTGAAAAATATCTGGTACCCAAGCAAATTATACTTAATGGTTTAAACGATCAGGAAATTAATATTAGCGAGGGAGCAATACGAGAGATTATAAGACACTACACCCGTGAGGCAGGGGTAAGGAATCTGGAACGTGATATTGCCAGTGTATGTAGAAAAGTAGTCAAAGAAATACTTTCTAATAAAAAAGTTAAGAAGCTTACAATAACTACCAGTAATATCGAGAAGTACTTAGGTGTGAAGAAGTTTCGCTATGGACTTGCAGAAGAGTTCGATCAGATAGGACAGGTTACCGGATTGGCGTGGACCAGCGTAGGAGGGGAGTTACTTACCCTCGAAGCATCGATGATGCAGGGCAAGGGTAAAGTGACTCATACAGGGCAGTTGGGTGAGGTGATGCAGGAATCAATTCATGCTGCAATGACCGTGGTACGTAGTCGAGCCAAAAAGTTGGGACTACCTGACGATTTTTACGACAAGAATGATTTTCATGTTCATGTTCCTGAGGGGGCAACACCTAAAGATGGTCCAAGTGCGGGGATTGGTATGTGTACTGTCCTGGTTTCAATTGTAACTCAGATTCCTGTTAAAGCTGATGTTGCGATGACAGGCGAGATCACGTTGCGTGGACAAGTTTTACCTATTGGTGGTTTAAAAGAAAAACTTTTGGCGGCACATCGAGGTGGAATTAAACATGTAATCATTCCTGAAGAGAATGTGAAAGACCTGGAAGAAATTCCTGATAATGTGTTAAAAAAGCTCACAATTCATCCGGTTAAAACAATTGAACAGGTTCTGGAGCTGGCTTTACAGAAAAGTCCTTGGCAAGATCAGTCAACAAATGTACAACCTGAGGCTTTAGTGAGTAAAAGATCAAAAAAAATTAAAAATAATGATTTACATGCACATTAATTAGGGGTATATTTCTCTTCGTTGCCCGCTACTGGCGGGCACTGCAAGGATGTATGAACTTGACTGGGGCAGTTGAATCTGTTTAAATCAGCTCTGGAATATGGATGATTAACTGTAAAGGGGAAACGATGAATAAGAGTGAATTAGTTGATGCTATAGCAAGCGGATCAGGTTTGACAAAAGCTGACGCGAGCAGAGTTCTTGAAACTTTTATGTCAACTGTAACTGATGCCTTAAAAAGTGGCGATCAAGTTGTAATACCTGGTTTTGGTTCATTTTCTACAGGTAATCGTTCAGCTCGTACTGGTAGAAACCCACAGACTGGCAAAACTATTGAAATCAAAGCTTCAAGAGTTGCCAAGTTTAAAGCGGGTAAAAACCTAAAAGAAGCGGTACAACAAGCTTAAGTTTTCTGGGTGCTTAGCTCAGCTGGGAGAGCATCGCCCTTACAAGGCGAGGGTCGTAGGTTCGATCCCTACAGCACCCACCACGAAATGGAGTGGTAGTTCAGTTGGTTAGAATACCGGCCTGTCACGCCGGGGGTCGCGGGTTCGAGCCCCGTCCACTCCGCCAAAATTAGCGCGCCGAAAGGCGCGTTTTTTTTATCAGCTTATGGTACAATCCGCATCATCAAGTTTCTTAAATACAATAATGGATCTCGGAACATGTTGCAGAAGTTAAATGAACGCATTCAAGGTGTTGTGGCTTGGGTAATTATCGTATTAATTGCGATTACATTTACCTTATTTGGTCTAGATTATTACATGCAATCTCATCAGGCGTCTGATGCTAAAGTAGTGATCAATGATAAGCCGTTATCTTCTCAGGCCTTCGAAGCCAATTACCGACGTACCCGCGCGCAGCAAGATATGGCGCAGATGACTGCGGCGGATGAAAAAAACCTGCAAAATCAAGTATTAAATCAAATGATTACCAACGAAGTAACCGTTCAATCAGCCAGAAACTATGGATTTGAAATAAGTGCGGATCAAGCTAATGCGGCTATCGTGAATATCCCACAGTTTCAGGAAGACGGACATTTTTCTACCGAAAAATATCAACAAGCATTAAATGGTGCTTTATTTACTCCGGAAACATTCCAAAACGAAGTAAAACAGGGAATGCTTCTTAATCAGCAGCGCTTTGCATTCATGGGCAGTTCGTTTGCATTACCTTCTGAAGTAAATCGCTTTGTTCGATTATACATGCAAACACGAGATTATGATTATCTAACCATTTCTGCAGCTGATCTTGAAAGCCAGGTACAAGTATCTCCGGCAGACATAACAAATTATTATTCAAAAAATCAAAAAGAGTTTATGTCGCCAGAAAAAGTGTCTATTGATTATGTAATTTTGTCTATGAATGATGTTCGTTCTAAAATTAAAGTCTCTGAAGAAGATATCGCAAAATACTACAATGAAAACAAAAGTAATTATTTAACTCCGGCACAATGGAAAGTAGCACATATATTGTTTGCGGTACCTGAGAATGCAACCCTATCGGAATTGGAAACGATACAAAAAAAAGCGGAGAATGCATTTAATGAGTTACAAAAAAATCCAAATCAGTTTGAGCAATTAGTCGCTACATCAGATGATAAATTATCTCTTGCTGATAAGGGAGTACTACCCTGGATTACCGCGGGTCAAAATGAGTATGATAAAATTTTATCCGAGTTAAATGTAGTGGGTCAGATTTCAGCTCCAGCAAAAACGAAACATGGATTTGAAATTTTTAAGTTAATTGCCTATAAGCCAGTGACTACCAAATCTTTAGCTGAAGTATCGGCTACAATTAAAGAACAATTGTCCGCTGATTTGGCACAAACTAAATATGCGCAGGCGCTAGAGCAACTGTCAGATCTTAGTTATCAAACACCTGACTCCCTCAATCCTGTTGCAGAAGCATTAAATCTAAAGATTAATCAGTCAGAGCCTTTTTCACATGTGGGTGGTTCTTCTGATCTGACTAAAAACAAACAGGTTATTAATGCGGCTTTCAGTCATGATGTGCTTGCATTAGGTAATAATAGTGAGCCAGTCCAGATTGATAATGAATCAGTACTGGTTTTACGAGTGAACACACATTTCGATACCAAACAGCAATCTCTCGAAGAAGTTAAGCCTGAAATAATCAAGCATCTATTAAAAGATCGAGCCATGATTAAAGCTAAAAATATGGGATCTGAGTTATTAAATCCTGTTGCTGATAAAAAGCAGGAAGATTTAATCAAAACAAATACCTTAAAATGGAATACGGTAGTTAAGGCTAGTCGGGATAATGATAAAACCAATATACTAATTAATGATCTGGCTTTTAATTTGTTACGTCCCGAAAGCAGGGATGGAGTTACTCTTAACAACGGCGATTATGTTGTAGTAAGGCTTAAAAAGATCAATGATGGTAAACTTGACTCTTTGGATAAAGAGCAGCGTGATAGCTTGATTCAGCAAATAGAAGCGAGTTATGGAATGATGGATTATGATTTATACGTTAATAGTTTACTTAATCAAGCGAAGATAGTTAGAAATTAATCAATTGTAGCCAATAGACAGAAATTTTGCTTATTGGCTATGATGTGAAGATATAAATCTAAATAAATATTCTAATGAGTGATTGATATATATAGAGGCTTAATTTGCTTTAGGAATTCGCTTTGAATATCGGTTCACTCGTCTAGATGTCTCCTTGAATGCATCAACATAGCAATCTCTCTACCTTAGACGAGAAGCTATAAAAAATTAACTGACAGGTTAGGTTTGCTTCCGATTAGTTTTTATAAACGTAGATAAAATTAATTACCCTTTAGTTCATTTTGTAGCGTTGCCCGCTATATTGGTTTTGTTGGGTGAGTTGTTTATTTCATGCAAAGTAACGTCACGTGTTTCATTAATTGTAAAAAATACTGTTCTGGCATGATATTTATCAACAGATTGTCGATGAGCAATGCTCACGATTGTTGTATTTTTTAAACTTTGGATTGCTGTATATACTTGATGTTCGCTTTCCTCATCTAATGATGCAGTAGCCTCATCTAAAAAGAGCCAGTCAGGTTTTTTCAATATAGCTCTTGCAAAGGAGATACGTTGCTGCTGACCTCCAGATAATTCTTTTGACCAAGCGCGTTTTTCTTTTAACAAATGGACAAACTCATCCATGCCTCCAACTGCTTTTAATGCAAAAACATATTGTTCCTCGGTGTATGTATTAATTGGATCGGGGTAAGCTAAAACTGCCATGAGAGAATCCTGGGGGATAGTAGGTTTTTGTGGTAGAAAATACAGACGTTTACCGGCAGGAATGCTCACTTGGCCTTCTCCATAAAGCCATGTTCCTGATATTACTTTAAAAAGTGTGCTCTTACCAAGTCCAGATGTACCTTTAATCAGGGTATGTTCACCTGAATTCAGCTTTAAATTAAGATTCCGCATCATACATTGCTGGCTTTTTATTTGAGGTTTCAAAAGCGTCAATGATTTTAATTTCAGCTTATCATGGTTGTTTTCTTTTCTACTTATAGATTTAGTGTTGGCGAGTAGCCTTTCTTGGTTAAAAATATCTTCTAATTCTAAAATGCGTTCGATACATGTTTTGTAACGTGTAATTTGTTCATAAGCCTCAACAAACCAGCTTAATGAGGAGCTGACTTGACTAAAAGCCATGGAAATCTGCATGAGTTGGCCGATATCAATAAGTCCTGAAAAATAGACTGGAGCCGATAATAATAGGGGAAAGACTCCTGAAAATTGCAGATAAAAATTTTGAAATGCAACAAGTTTTGATTTCGTATTTAGTTTATGACGAGCATTCTCATTTAAATCACTCATTTTGATTTTCAAAATATTTCGATAATAATTTTCAGCGTGTTCTTCGGCAATATTTTCAGCATCACTATTAAGCGTTTCCAAATCTTGCCTTAAATCTGCTTCAATACGTTCCCCTTTTTTATTTTTTTCTGCAAGTGATTTGCCAATCAGATGAGTGGTAATCGTTGCAATCACCGAAAAAATCAAGGCAGCCCAGAGCAGGTAACCTGGAATAATGAGGTTAAGACCCAAGACTGCAACAGTTAAAGGACCCCCAACTATCCATAATGTGCTAGCAAAAGTGGCAAAGCTTAAAATTGATCGAAGGAAATCAAGTCCTAAGCTGAGGCTGAGATCAACAAATTTTTTTATATCCTCCTGAATACGTTGAGAGAAATTGTCGATGTCGTTTGAAAATCGTTTTAAATCCAGATAATTATTTTCGCTATCAAATAATTTATTGATAATTTTGTTCGTCAGCCAGTTGCGCCATCGAATTGAAAGCTTACCCACAAGATAATTTTTAATTACGTTTACGCTGACAAAAGATCCAATTAGAAGCGTAAAATTTATCATGCTGGTCAAGAAGGGGGCTAATGTTTTCGCAGTTAACACTGTCCAAAATCCCGCAGACCACCATGCAAAACCAGCCAAAATGGCAACAAAACCGATAACACATAAAGCAGAACCTATAAGGAGAGTCCATGCTATTAATTTTTCATTAGAATTTACAAAATAATCTGTTACAAAAGAAAATCTTTTTCTCAAAGAATATTTTTTTTCATCGGATTGGTTTCTTTTTTTTGACATGGCAAAATTTGCGGGCATTTTGATCGAAATCACATATTATATACTTTTGGAAAGAAGTCAATAATTAATCATAAAGGCATATATGTAGGCATACTGATGAGTGAAGACTTTGACGAAATTTCAAGGTGCGATTTATTTAATAATAAGAATAAGGAATTACAATCAAAAACAGCATGAATTCCTTACATCAAATAATATCTCTTTCTTATATAAAGTTTATTGCCTAAATTTTGATTGCCAATCAGGTTTTATTTCATTTGATCCTTTATCATTTTTTAAATGAGAAGCATTAAATAAGGAACCTGAAATTAATGCAGAACTGTCTCTTGAATCCTCGACTTTAGTGAAGACAACGGGTTTTACAAGTGGTTTTTCACAATGGATGTTAAAACCTAAATCACGGTAAATGTTCAGGTGCTCCTTATTTTGGATATCCAAAATGATTCCATCATCATCTACTAATACTAAATGAGCTGCATGGGGAAAACGCAGTTTGATCATTTGCAATGATTTTACTTTCATCTTTTGTACTTCAGAAAGTGTGAGCGTTATCGAGCGAATATTATCGGGAATAGAAAGAAATACTTCTAAGCTTTCTGCTGAAAGAGTATTAAAGGAATTACCTCTTAAATCAATATGACTTACTGTAGATCCTTCAACGCTAGTAAAAAGGTGGTTAAATAGTTCCCTGGACATTTGATTTAACCAATTATTTTGTAAACTTAAATGAGTAACCGATGATTTATGTAATCCCTTCAGGATAGTGGGCAGGTGAAATAAATCGGTCTCTTCATAAATCATATTATCCAAATCAAGATGAGTGATGCTTGTATGTTCTAATCCTTCAAAAATTTTTTGGTTTACTTGAGGCTGATATTTAGTGTACATATAATTTTTGCTCAAATTCAGATGTGTTATCTGACTTTCTTTGAGGGCTTCAATAATGTCAGGGATAAAACCGTAAAGTCTGTTATTACTCAAATTGAGGGAAGTGATGCCTGTATTTTTAAAACCTTTTATTAATGAACTAATTTCGGATGGGGTTTTAAGAGCATAATTGTTTTTCCCTTCCAAAAGCAGGTGGGTCATCCTGGAGCATGTAACTTCCCGGCTCTCTATTGACTCGGTTGGATGTAAAAAGAGATCGTTGGAGCTTAAATCAAGTTGGACTACCGAAGAGTTTTCGAGGTAAGCCAATATGTCGCTAATATCGTTAAATGATTTTATATTCAATTGATTATTTTTTAAATCAAGATACGTAATTTTTGATTTTAGATCCGTCTCGTTTGCGTTTCCAAGAGCATTCAGAATTGGCTTTATTAACGGAATGATAAGTTGATTGGACTGACATATGAGATCAGTAATATCAGAACCCATTAAGGTACTGAAAATAGTCTTAAATTTAATGCTTGAATTTTTTAAGTGACTTAATAGATCCGGATCGTCAATTGTTTCCGGATGCATATAAATATCACTGATATCCAGAACTCTAATTTCAGTGGCTTTTATTTGGCTAAAAATTTCATTCAATTCTAATGCTGATTTTTGGAGGAAATGATTGGATTTCAGGCTTAAATACTCTAAATTTGAATCCTTTAAAGAGTAGAACAATTCTTTTAAATAGGTAGTCGATCGTGTCTGTAAATGATTGTCCAATGTATCATTTGATAAATCCAGATGCGTTATTCGGGAGTCTATAATCGTTTTAAAAACTGACGTTAAATCTAAATCTGATAATTTATTTATTCCTCTTAATTTTATTTGAATTTTTATAGGTTTATTTTCATAATGTTTTATAGTTTCTATAACATTAACAACACTTCTTTCTGAAAAATCTAATATTATTGTCTTCACGGAAATTTCCCTTTCATATACTTTCTGAATTGAAGTATACCTTGCCCTAATCTGCCGATTGTAATGAAACTCATAGTTAGAATCCAGCGTATCGTATGAATACAATTTTAATTTTAATTGCTTATTTACCCCCAAAACACGCGTTAAGTGTAACAGCGGAGTTTTCTGGTAGCCAATGGCCATAATGTTCGCCATGCCATTTTTTCGATTCTTCAAGTTTGGCTGTTACTATTTTTGGTGTTATTCCTATACGTTCTATCCACTCGTTGCACCGTTTTATTACTTGCTTGCGAATTTGATCGCGAGTAAAGGTATATTTACAGGGATTGTAGGCCTCATTCAGATTGTCTGATAAATAGGGTTTTAGAAGATTTTCTTTTATTACATGATTTGAAAACTGCCATTGATTACCGTTTAAAACCAAAATGGGAGGGATGATATCTGCTCCTATTTTAACAGGTTGCGTCAAGTTGGTATAAAATTTCCAGCCCGCGTAATTTGCCGATAAATCTCCATTGGAATAAACGCCATTAACTAATACGCCTAAATAAGTATGCTCTAGTATTTGACCATAAGTTACTAGTGCTGAATGGGCTTGCTCGGCTGATTTTCCATGGGCGCGATAGAAGTTATATAGTTTGTAATAGGTATGGCCTTGCATGAAAAAGTGTCCCAACTTGTCGGTGCCAAAATAATAGTCATACATCCGAATGGTCGGGGCCAGGCCGATTAGGGAAAACGGCGACTGTGAAAAGGCCAGCCAATAAACAGTTTTCCACGGTCTGTTTTCTTTAAAGATCATTGGTTTTGTTTCATTTGGTAACTTTCCACGGGGGAACCAGCGCGGAAAGCCCGGGCCTGTTTTGGCATAAACTGCATCCGCTATATAAGTCCCTTTAAGCCGCAAATTAATTTGTTTTGCTGCATGTTTGCTGTTTTTAACTCTGGAATTCAGCACACTAATTTCGCTATTGGTTTGACTGATAACACGCTCAATAACGTCATAAAGTCTACTGCTTGCGGTGGGGCCGATATCCAATAATTCCTCTGGCGGGAGGGTGAATTGATCGGTTTCTTCTGCTTGAATGGGTTGCGTTATAGCGATTAATATAAGTAAAATATAGAGCCTGATTAATATCATAGATCCTTCTGTTTTATTAATAGAGTTGGATCATTAGAATATAAACTCCTTTTGACTGTCCAGTTTTATTTTACCTTCGTTTATGTTGGTTGTTAGCTTATTTCAAGTGCGAGGGTAAGAATGGCAACAGCCTGAGAGCAAGTGAGGATCTAGATTAAATGATTTCTGAAATATTTTGCTCATGCCAAAAATGACGAAAGCCACCTATGTGGCTTTCCAGTTGGCTGTTTCCCGAAAGAAACTGCCTACATCTTAAGTATAGTTCTCCAGATTTAATTGTCAAATTCTAGAGCAGTAAAAGGGTAATGAAACAATTCTAGTTTTTTAATGATTTTTCAACAAGTTGAGCTTTTTGTAAATGTTGTTCCACATGCATTTTGGTTGATTCCAAATGCTTTTGGATAGACGAGTTTGAGGATTTGGCGATTAGGTTATTAATTAAAGCTAAAGCTTCCTCATGACCTTTCACCATCCCAGCCATGTATGCATTGTCAAAAGAGCTTCCTTCCAATTTCTCCAGGCTAGCTAATTCTTCTTCCCCTTTACTTTTAAGGGTGAGGGCTTCTTTATCATCGTTTGTTTTAATTCCTAATGTTTTTGCCAGAGCTTCCGTTTTACTTAAATTGTCCTGATGTTGTTTAATCATAAAGGTTGCAAAATTTTTAACATTTTCATTGGATGATTTTTTTAGTGCAACTTTGGCAACGGCAATTTCATTTTCATCAAGGACCATTAATGTACCTAGAGTGGAACCTTCTGCTTGTGTTTCTTTTACTGAGCTGGATGTGTGGGTGGCATCGGCTATTGATATAACTGGGTAGCCAACAAATAATGCAATAATCAGAGAAAAGAGGTAATTTGAGCGCATTGTTAATATCCTTTTAAATTAATTAAATTTTATAATAATGGAAAAGCTACTTATAGAATGTAGCAAATTTAAATCGTTAATAGAATATAAAATCTAAATTGGGCTATATTAAAAAGACGTAAGAAATCTGATTTTTATGGAATTTAAGGAGCGATTTCATGATAACGTATATGTTTCCAGGGCAAGGATCCCAATTTAAAGGGATGGGAGAAGACCTGTTTGCTCAGTTTCCTGATGAGGTAGCTTTGGCTCAAGACATTCTTGGTTATCCTATTTATGACTTGTGTATTAGCGATCCGGAACAACTGCTTAATAATACGGCTTATACGCAACCTGCTTTATTCGTAGTTGAAGCACTTTCTTATCAATCAAAATACTCTCAGGCAAAACCAGATTATTGCATAGGACACAGCCTTGGTGAATATGCTGCTTTGTACGTTGCAGGAGCATTTGATTTTGCAACTGGTTTAAAAATGGTACAAAAGCGCGGTGAATTGATGGCTTTAGCCACTGGAGGAGGGATGCTTGCAGTTGTTGGTCTTCCTGTCGATCGTATTAAAGAATTATTAGAACAAAATGGCATCGATACCGTTGATTTCGCTAACTATAATTCCGATAAGCAGACGGTATTGTCTGGATTGGCTATTGATATAGGCAGAGCAAATGAGGTGCTTGCAAAAGAAGCAATGATGTGTGTTCCTCTTAATGTGAGCGGTGCATTTCATTCTCGTTATATGAAGCCTGCCGCAAAAGAGTTTGCTGAATATATAGCGCAGTTTCAAATGTCTCCTTTACAATGTCACGTGATTGCTAATGTGAGTGGACTACCTTATACCAATGAAATAATCCATGAAAATCTGGTTAAGCAAATTTATAATCCCGTTCATTGGTCAGATATAATTAAATATATTAAAGGGAAGGGTGATTCTGAATTTATCGAGGTCGGTCCGGGTAACGTTCTGACGCGTTTAATGAGCCAGAATTAAAGATTTTATTCCCTTTCGCATGATTTTTCAGGGGGGTAATTTTCTTTAATCTTCTGAATTTTAGATGGGTTTTTATCTAATTAGGATCATTAATGTCTGATACCTCTTATGCCGATAGATATCGGAATATTGATTTCAGGAAGAATCCTGAGAAATATTGTATCGGAAAGGGCGAGCAGGGTGTGCTTATCGCTGAGCCCTATAAAAGTGAAATATTACCTTATTGGCGTTTTAAAACTCCTGAAATCGTACAAAATTCTGCTGAAAAAATTTATGATTTATTTTTGGCTTATAAAAATGAAAATGATTTTGTAGGAATGGATATGGCGCGTAAATTCTTACAGATGGGATTTACGCGAGCTCGCCGTTATGCTAACCATTCGGATGGAAGAAAATATAAAAAGGGTATTTTAATTCCTCAAAATAAAAACTCAGAAAATTCGTTAAAAGCTGAAAGCGCTAAAATCTTTTATGAGTTTTATGTCAAAGCTAAGGATGATTTGGTTTATAAAAAATGTGCTAAAAAGCACCGTGAATTAGAGGCGAAGCAAAGTTTTTTTACTGAAAATGATGATAATTAGTTAGATTACTATTTATTAATACTCGACTTATTAATACTCGACTTTTTGCGATGTCTTTACCGCTGAGTTGTTGCACGATTCGATGGCAGAATTTTACATAAAGTGGATAAAAACCCTTTCATTATTAATTTCCAGTATGCTGGTTTTTATTTACATTAGCTTAGCTTAAGTATTAACAGTAATAATCTACTACAGTTTGGGTCACTATTTCTCTGCAAAGGGCTATAAGTTGTCATAACGTAAACAGTTCCAACGAAGAGATATTTTTCCTGCTTGAGATTCCTGGATCCCTCGGCCAAGCCGAGGGACGCAGGAGAAGTTAGGGAATTTGATGTAGGAGAAGTTAGGGAATTTTAAGAACAATCTCCTCCGCCTACGTCCCTCGGCTTGACCGAGGGATCCAGAAGGGCTGATGGCAGAGATGGAATTAATTCGTTGGCCCTGATATAAATTTAACCAATCTAAATATAAAACCTTTCAATCCAAGTAAACTAATAATCAGCATGCCCTGGTGTGCGAGGGAAAGGAATTACGTCGCGTACGTTACCAATTCCGGTGACATAGCTAATTAATCGCTCAAACCCTAATCCAAATCCTGCATGCGGTACTGTTCCGTATCGGCGCAGGTCACGATACCATTGATAATGTTCTTTATTCAGATTGCATTCATCCATTCGTCTGTCGAGTATATCCAAACGTTCCTCGCGTTGGCTGCCGCCGATGATTTCACCTATTCCAGGAGCTAACACATCCATGGCGGCTACTGTTTTACCATCGTCATTGAGCCTCATGTAAAACCCTTTTATTTCTTGCGGATAATTGGTAAGAATAACCGGTTTTTTACACAGTACTTCAGCAAGATAACGCTCATGTTCTGATTGTAAATCGAGACCCCAACTAACCGGGTAATCAAAAGAATGATCCGCCGCCGCAAGAATCTTCACCGCATCAGTGTAAGTCATGATTTCAAACTCAGCATCAGCCATTTGTTGCACTCGCTCGACACAACCAGGTGATACGAACTGATTAAAGAAATCCATATCATCAGCTCTTTCATCCAGAACCGTTTTACATAAGTAGCGCAACATTTTTTGACTTAAATCACAAATATCACCTAAATTGGCGAAAGCAATTTCAGGCTCAATCATCCAAAACTCGGCCAGATGACGGCTCGTATTGGAGTTTTCAGCTCTGAAAGTGGGACCGAAGGTATACACTTTTGACATGGCCATGCAATAGGCTTCAACGTTAAGCTGGCCTGAAACGGTAAGGAATGTTTCTTTTCCAAAAAAATCTTTACTAAAGTCAATTTGCCCTTGATCATTTTTAGGAATGTTGAGTAAATCCAGAGTTGATATACGAAACATTTCTCCAGCACCCTCACAGTCACTGGCAGTGATTATTGGTGTATGTATCCAGAAAAAGCCTTGTTCGTGGAAAAATCGATGTACGGCCTGTGCCAGACAATGTCTCACGCGAGTAACGGCACTAATGGTATTGGTTCGTGGTCTTAAATGAGCTACATCACGTAAAAATTCAAGAGTGTGGCGTTTCGCTGAAATGGGATAGGTATCGGGGTTTTCTACCCATCCTGCTACTTCAATATGTTCCGCTTGAATTTCAAAAAATTGTCCCTTGCCTTGGGATGCCACTAATTTCCCGGTAGCAATTATGGAACAACCAGCCGTAAGTTTGGTGACTTCGTCGTGATAATTCGAAAGGCTGTCCGTAGCAACTATCTGGATGGGAGCAAAACAGGAGCCATCATGCAAACTAATAAACGACAATCCTGCCTTAGAATCACGTCTGGTTTTAACCCAACCACGCACAATAACCATTTCATCAACACTTATTTCACCATCTAAACATTGTTTTATGGTAAAGACTTCTGTCATTATCTACTCCAAATCGGTCTAAAATGTGATGATACACTAAATAAAATCAGGGGGGGAACACTAGATGCAAAGAGTTTTACTAATTTTACTTTATTTTCTATCTTTAGAGGCTATTGCGGGTGATACGGAACTTAGATTGTATCGTCCCTATGGTGAAGTTAGCGAACAAAGTGTTCCAGTAGTTTTAAGTAAGATAAAAGGCCAATGCGACAGTCAATCACGGTTAATGGTGCGAGAGGATGCCTGGCGATGTGAGGCAAACGGTGTCACGTATGATCCCTGTTTTGTCAAAACTGGTGGATCGCAAATTGAAGCTATTTGTCCGCAGTCCCCCTGGTCCGGTGACAGTATTTCAATTTCGGTTAATTTGCCGTTTAATAATGAACATCATAAACCTTTAGACATGTCACGAACTTTTCCATGGGCTGTGGAACTTACCAATGGGGAACAGTGTAAAGCGGTGGATACTGACGAAGTTTTTGACTCGATGCCTGTACGTTACCGATGCAATAGCAAAAACCTTTTAGTGGGTCATCTACAACGCTGTAAATCGGTGTGGAGCATGTTAGAAAAAACACCGGAGGGCGTTATAACGGTAGAGTTAAATAAAGCCTGGTTTTAAAGCCTTTGAGAGCAGAGGTATCCCCTCATAATTTTTAATGTACAATATTGTTGTAAATTAGTTAATTGTCTTGCCAGCGCACTGGTATATCTCCTCATAATTTTTAATGCAAAATAATGTTGTGAATTAATGAGCTGTCATCCCTACGCAGGTGGGGATCTATCCAATAAAGTAGCATTTTGCTAAATATTTGGATGGTTCCCCACCTGAGTGGATGACAAAAGAAACATTATGAATGATAAAGGAACATAATATTTTGAGGGGATATCCAAGCCTGCGTAGGCGGGAATCTAGCTAATAAAGTGGCATTTAGCTAAATAAATAGATGGTTCCCGCCTGTGCGGGGAAGGCAAAAGAAATATAATGCTTGATAAATGCGCATAAAATTTTGAGGGGATACCTCAACCTTGAGAGAAATCCGGCGATGCCTGTTTAAACGCCGGAAGGGTTAAGCAATAGGTGTTTATTTCGTTAATAATGGGGTAATTATCCATCGGGAAGTGAAAGCGGTGGGCATTATACACCTGAGGTATAAGGCATACATCGGCCAGAGTAATGTTGTCCCCAAAGCATACAGGTTTGGTTCGCTTTAATTGGGATAGCTGAGCTTCAAAGGCAGAAAAACCTTCACGCAACCAATGATGATACCAGTCGTTTATTTGCGTCTCATCGGCTTTAAATTGGTGTTTAAGACGATTTAATACTCTTAAATTATTTAAGGGGTGCATATCGCAGGCAACAATTAACGCCATACTTTTCAAATGAGTGCGGATAAACAGATCAACGGGCAATAATGGAACTTCAGGAAACTTCTCATCAAGATAATCAATAATTGCCAATGATTGATGCAAAATTTGTCCATCCACTTCAAGGCTAGGCACCATTTTTTGCGGATTAATACGTTGATACTCAATACTATTTTGCGCCCCGCCATTATCTATCAAATGAACTTCTATTTTTTCATAGGGTATGTTTTTTACATTAAGGGCGACGCGTACTCGATAACAGGCGGTGGAGCGAAAATAGTCGTAAAGTTTCATCATTTCTACTTATATTGTTCTACGGTTTGATCAATTGTCCCAAACAGATTATTCCCCTGGGCGTCTAACATTTCAATTCGAATACGGTCGCCAAATTTCATAAAGGAAGTAATGGCTTTCCCATCTTCAATTAACTCAAGCATTCTTTTTTCAGCAATACAGGAGGAGCCTTTGGTGCGATCCAAATTAGATACGGTTCCGGAGCCAATAATTGTTCCAGCGGTCAGAAAACGCGTTTTAGCCGCATGAGCCACCAGTTCGGCAAAAGAAAAGGTCATATCAATACCCGCATTCGGACGACCAAATAATTGGTCATTCAAATAGCTGATTAATGGCAGGTGAACCCTTTTACCATCCCAGCTGTTTCCCAGTTCATCTGGAGTAATTGCAACCGGTGAAAAACTGCTGGCAGGTTTTGATTGTAAAAAACCAAATCCCTTAGCCAGTTCATCAGGAATTAAATTACGTAAGGAGACATCATTCACCAACATGAGTAATTTAATATGATCCTGGGCTTTCTTTGGATTAATACCCATGGGTACATCGTCAGTAATAATGGCTACTTCTGATTCAAAATCTATTCCGTATGTTTCATCAGCTACGAGAATCGGATCTCTGGGGCCAATAAAAGCATCTGAACCGCCTTGATACATAAGTGGATTGGTCCAAAAATTGGCTGGCATCTCCGCCCCTCGCGCTTTACGTACCAATTCCACGTGATTGACATAGGCACTGCCATCAGCCCATTGATAAGCACGAGGGAGTGGAGAAGTACATTCCTCTGGATTAAAGGGAAATGTGTTATCGCATTCATCTTCATTTAATTGCTGGTAGATTTTTTGTAATGCCGGCTCCACCTCATTCCAATGGTCTAGCGCATACTGCAGAGTAGGGGCAATGTCGTTAGCCCGAACTGCAGTGGTCAATTGTTGATTGACCACACATAATTCCCCGTCTCGAGAATATTTGGATTTTAAACTGGCAAGTTTCATAAAATACCTCTTAACTGAATTCTTTTAAAGTACCACGTTTGATTTGATCCCGCTCAATGGCTTCAAATAATGCCTGAAAGTTACCCTCACCAAATCCCTGGTTTCCTTTTCGCTGGATGATTTCAAAAAACACGGGCCCAAAGATATTTTCAGTAAAAATCTGTAACAACAATCCATGTTTTGGATCAGTTTCACCATCCATCAAAATTTTCTCTGCATTTAATTGCGGCAGTGGTTCCTGATGCCAGGGAAGTCTTTCATCGAGCATTTCATAATAGGTATCGGGAACATCGAGAAATTTAACGCCTTGAGAGCGCAGGGTATTCACTGTTTTATAAATATTTTCACTGGTCAAGGCAATATGCTGAATGCCTTCGCCTTTGTATTCATGTAAAAACTCTTCGATTTGGGACAAATCATCTTTGGATTCGTTAAGAGGGATTTTAATCTTGCCACATGGACTGCCTAATGCGCGGCTGATTAATCCGGTCATTTTGCCCACTATATTGAAAAAACGGATTTCCTGAAAATTAAAGATTGATGCGTAAAACTCTGCCCATTTATCCATATTTCCACGAAACACATTATGAGTCAGGTGATCAATCTCAACGAGTCCATTTCCCTCAACATTTAGGGAGGGCTTGCTTTTCCAGTTGTTACTAAAAGGTTGATGCTGATCATCCACAAAATAAATAATGCTTCCACCAATTCCCTCAATGGCCGGCAAGCCGTGATGAGCATGGGAACAATCTTCAAAAGCAACAGCACCATGAGTAATGGCATAGTGAAACGCAGCTTGAGCATCCTTAACTTTAAAGCCCATCGCACAGGCGCCTGGACCATGAGTTACTGCATGCTTTTCTGCTTGGGAGTTGTTTGCAGCATTTACAATAAATTGTATGTTGCCCTGTTGATACAGAGTAATGTCCTGAGCGTCATGTTGCGCAGCCATCTGAAATCCCATTTCAGAAAATTGTCGATGCAATCTTTTGGCATCCGGTCCTGAAAATTCTAGAAAGGCAAAGCCGTCTAATCCACAGGGATTGTTATTTGTTTGCATTACTTCCTCCTTGTATTCACTTCAATATACTAATAATCCATACAATCAGGCTAGTCAGGTAATATAATTACCTCACGCATTTGTTAAGACCTGGGTTGCACTAAAAAAAGTCCATCGGCTATTGGTAATAAACTTACATGCACTCGCTCATCGTTTTTAATAAGCTCATTTAGTTTTTTTATCTCCCGAGTCTGACCCGTTACATCATTTTCGTTTATAACATTGCCATCCCAGAATACATTATCAATGGCGATTAAACCGTGGGGTTGAACCAGCTTTAGAGCCATTTCGTAGTAGTTAAGATAATTTGTTTTATCCGCATCAATGAAAATAAAATCAAATTTTTGCTCCCATCCCTCATTGATTAGAGAATACAACGTATCTAAAGCAGGGCCTAAGCGCAAGGTAATTTTCTGATCCTGCTTTGCTTCTTTCCAAAAGGGATGTGCTCTTTTAGTCCATTCCTGGCTAATGTCACAGGTAATCAACTTCCCATCTTCGGGCAGAGCCAAAGCCATTGCCAAAGCGCTGTACCCCGTGAAAGTGCCTAACTCCAAAACATTTTTCGCCCGAATTAAACGTAAAAGAAATTGCATGAATTGAGCTTGCTCAGGTGCTACTTGCATGTTGGCAAGTTCCATACTGGAGGTTTCTTCACGCAAGCTTTTTAAAGAGGGGTGCTCACGTAAGGATTTGTCCAGCATGTACTCATAAAGTTCAGGCGTGAGTGATAAATGTTTCATAAAGCAATATCTCCCGACTAGGCTAATTTTTCTTGAGCTAAAGTATCGGCAATCTGACTCGCTGGTAAGTTATCTTTAGCCGAGCGAGTAAATATTTCGATTAAAGAAGTGTATATACCATCGATTTGGTCCTTTACTTTTTCTTCAGGTGTATGTAAATATTTTGATGCCGCAAAAATTAATCCGCCAGCATTGATGACATAATCAGCAGCAAATAAAATGCCTTTGTCATGTAGTTTTTGTCCATGATAAGTATGAGCCAACTGATTATTAGCAGCTCCGGCAATGATGGTGGTTTGCAATTGAGGTAAGGTTAAATCATTAATAATTGCACCGAGTGCGCAAGGAGCAAATACATCGCATCGTACTTTGTGAATTTCATCGGTACTTACTGATTTGGCACCAAATTCAATGACAGCACGTTCAACCGCTGCAGGTGAAATATCCGCAACCGTCAGGGTTGCACCTAAGTCGTGTAAGTGGCGAGCCAACAGATAGCCTACATGACCCAAACCCTGAATCGCAACATGAATGCCTTGTAGTGAATCTTTTCCTAATTTAAATGCAACAGCTGCCTGAATACCCTTTAACACACCTTTAGCGGTAGATGGGGAAGGATCGCCATTATGCTTGGTTAAGCTGGCTACATAATCGGTATGTTCCGCTATGATGTCCATATCGTTTAACAGGGTTCCGCTATCAAGTGCCGTGATGTATCGACCATTTAATTCATTGATAAAACGACCAAATTGACGCATGTAGGCGGTGCGATCAAAAGGTCCTTTAGGTTTCATTATTACCGACTTTCCGCCACCTAGAGGTAAATTTACAGAAGCAGCTTTATAGCTCATACCTCTTGCCAGGCGCATTGCATCTTTAAGTGCGGCAGCAGTATCAGGATACTCAATAAACCGGCACCCTCCTAAAGCTGGACCTAATTTGGTACTGTGAATTGCGATCATTGCCTTCATTCCCGTTTCTGGGTCCACTTTGAAATGCAGATCGCCAAATCCGTGAGTTAATGCGTATTCAAGGAAATCATCTTCCGCCATCATTTGATTCTCATTTGTTAGTATATTAACAGACATCATTTGCCAGCTCCTCTTGCA
Organism: Legionella sp.; assembly: GCA_030694525.1. GTDB lineage: Bacteria > Pseudomonadota > Gammaproteobacteria > Legionellales > Legionellaceae > Legionella. The sequence continues at coordinate 51,940 of JAUXYG010000150.1, forward strand.
ATAATTTTGCAAGAAGTTATAGCCCTATTCGGTAATTAAATCAATCACAACCTCTAGTTGCGCCTGTATTTGGGGCAGGTTGTGGGAAAATATTTCTTTAATGGATTGTTTCACTTTTCCAAATCAAAATAAAGTCAATCTTATGGTACCTTTTTCATTAGAGTATACTTTTTTGAAATGTACAAAAAATCCAGCAATTAACATTTAGATCAGATCGCGTTATTTCATAAGACCATATCAAATGAGATCTCTTTATTATAATAAATTTAAAATTACTTCTTAAATAGTTTTTAATAAATCAAATGATCAATTTAAAATAATTAAACCAATGCTAATGAGCACTATAAGAAGAATAAGTAATATTTTATGCTTATGTTTCATTTTATTCCCTCGAATCCCAACGTCCTCGACTTGTTCGCGGGATCCAGGGATGCTGTAATATTAGTTAATTTAATGTATTCCCTCAGGGCTGAACTGGATCCCGCGAACAAGTCGCGGGACGTTGGAGTCTAGTTGTTATCAGCGCCTATGAGTATTGTGAGGATAAAGTGAGTTTAGTGCAATGAAATAAATGTTCTAGGGATGTGCTCCTCTATATATTTCTGAGGATATGCTCTTTTATAGAGATATATGTATATCTAATGATGTGTTCATCTATATAGAAATATGCATTAAATATCATAGATAAGTATATTAAATATCATAGATATATGCATTATATCTCTCAGGATGTGTATTCTGAGATTTTTATAATTCCCAACGTCCCGCGACTTGTTCGCGGGATC
>JAUXYG010000156.1 GCA_030694525.1 Legionella sp.
AAATGAAATAAAAAACATTTATAAACAGGAACCAGGATAAAAGGAGTTATTATGTTTAAACATTCAAATCATATATTATCCCATTATTCTTCCCCCAATCGATTTTTGGAGCATGAAACGTTTCGAGTGAATAATCGCGAAGGACATTTACTTGTGGTTAGCGGCACGCATTATGATATGGGATTGATGATTGGACGCGTATTGGGCCACTTATTTCAACCAAATGTTGAGATTTTATATAAAAGTCTCAAACGTAAAATTGCATTATGGTTGAACAAAAAAAGAGATATCGAGGATGAAATCCAGGCTGCTTTAGTTTCTTTTGACCGCTTCACTCCAATTGAAGCCAAGATGGAAATGCAAGGGATTTACGATGGATGCCGCGACTCGGGCCATCCCTTAAAAGATCTTCAACTTCTTGAAAAAATGAATATTGTTATCGAATTAGGCGAACAGGAATGTACCTTGTTTGCTGTACAACCTCCATTTACGAAAGGCCATACCTATCAATTACGTGATCTGGATTATTATAAAAAGCTTAGTATGGATTATATCCCTGCTGTAATTGTAAGAATCCCTCAGGATAATCAAGGCAGAGCCATTGATATTGCTACTGCATCCTTTGATTTTGTAGCTGTAGTTGCCGGTGGAATTTTTACCGGTGTAAACGAATTTGGTGTAGCCTTCAGCCAAAGTCGCGGCCCGTTTTTAAAGCGTTTTAGTTTTGATGGAACACCAATTAAATATTTAATCTCTCAAATTTTAAGTAAATCAAAGACTGCCAAAGAGGCTATTAATGTAATAAAAAAATATCCTCCAGCAACATCACACTTTGCTATTATTTCTGATCCATTAAACAAAAGAGAATCCCTTCAGCTTGTATTTATGGGGCCAGATATGCTGCATCATGTACCTCACTCATCTGTGCCTGATATGTCGGTTATTCAGTATGATGATAAGAGCAGAGCATTTTATGAGCCTATTGAGGGAGCGGTTTACTGGACGGATATGGATGGAAGAAAAGTAGATGGTATTCCTGCTGAATTCAATATGATCGATCTGCATGAATTAATGAATAAATATAAGCACCAGGAATTCAATTCAAATACTGGGATAGAAATAGCCCAAACGGTGGGAAATGACATTACTTTTATAAGCGCTTTATTTGATACCACCTCGAATGAAGCATGGGTTGCTTTTTCTGAGCGGGATAGACCTGCGCATTATAACGAATTCAATCATTTTAATTTGAACAAGTATTTTGCGTATAAAGAGCGTCTTGTAACCGAGGAGAGTACATTAACACAACATAAAAGGCATGCTCCTGAGACAAGTCGGGATATTCCCCCATCAGCATAGGTCTGCTGAATTAGTGTGGGATAGAGGTTGAGGTGAATTATCCGGCAAATATTCGGAGGGATTGATATGAATCAAGAATTAGTGACATCCCGTTTGAAATTACGTAATTGGAAAGATAATGATTTTGATTTTGCTCTTGAAATGCATTTAAACCCTTTAGTAACCCGATATTTTTATGGTGAGTGGAATAACGAATTCATAAAAATGTGGGTTGACCAGATGAAAATCAGGGTTGCTGAGGGAAAATTAAATTTTTGGGTTATTGAAACCAAAAATAATCAAAAGAGCATTGGTTTTATTGGCATGGACTCACCTGATTGGGAATCCAGTTTCACTCCATGCCATGAAATTGGCTGGCGTATTTCTCCTTCATATTGGGGAAAAGGATATGCCACTGAGGCAAGTAAAGCGGTACTTGATTACGCCCTTAACGTGATGAATTTAAAGGAAGTTGTTGCATTTGCCGTTCCTGAAAATGTGCAATCGATAAATATAATGGAGAAGTTGGGTATGAAAAGAGATAGTAAACATGATTTCCTCCATCCAGAAATCCCTTCTAACCATCCTTTAGCAAAAAATGTGCTGTATCGAATTTCCCAAAAACAATTAAGAAATGTAACGGAAAATTAATTTTATTAAAAAAAAGCGTGAATTGTGCAAATATTGTCCTATAGTTAATAAATATCCTTGAGCATGAGAGTTGTTATGGTCACAGAAAAAATCTCAAACGATATTGTCTCTTGTCCAAGACGGTTTAAAATAATAACGAAGCATGAACGACATATTATTTTTACCGACTTGGATGAAACCCTATATGACCATAATGATCCTCATCATTATTGGTTCCATGAACTTGAAGAGTACCTCAAACTTATCAGAATTAGAAATCATGCATTGTTTGGAATTGTTACCGGCTGCAATCTTGAAGAAACAAAATCCAAAATAAAAGATTTAGACATGCACCTGTTACCGGACTTTATTTCCGTAGGGTTTGGTACTGACATTTACTACCGATATAATCACAATGCGTTTATTCAGGATTTAAAATGGAAGAAATCTTTAATGTCGCTATATAACAAGAGCATTATTGAACGAATCTTAAATGAACTTAAAAAACACGATATTCATCTCGTCAAAGAAGACAGAAGTGATAATGTGCTAAAAGACAGTTATTACTATTTTGTGTCCGATCCAGAGCATGACAAATTTAATCTGAGAATCATTAATTTAATTGCATATTATTTTAAAATAAAAGCCATAATCAGCAAATGCAATACTAACATTGGCGATCCGTGTAATGCTTATGACATCGATTTTGTTCCTTACAATTCCGGTAAAGACAACGTTGCCAAATATTTAACAAAAAATCATAACATCCATAAAAACAACGTATTCGCTTTTGGTGATAGTGAAAACGATTTAACCATGCTAAAAACATTTCCTCACGGCTATGCCGTGTCTAATGCTACAGATAACCTTAAAAAATATATTAATAAAATTTGTAAATACAATCACTGCCGTGGAATTCTGGACACCTTACGGAGACATTTTGGTGATTGAACGCGATTTAGTTCGTTTGCATTAATTCAACAGTTGATACCCCTTCTGTTTTAGTTCTTTTTTTCAAAATAATAATAAGAACATGCATTAAAACATTTATGGAAAAGTCACCAATTCATAATGGAATTTAACCCACCAGGTACTGGTATCGGTTTTTATATTGAGAGCTGTAAGGAGTATATGATGTTTTTTAATAATTCCGTCTTGAAATTAAATTCACCCCAAAGATTTATAAAAAAAGAACAATTCATCGCAGATCAAAGAGAGTCTCATACAATTACTGTGAGTGGTACATATTACGATATGGGGCTGTTATTGGGTCTAAATTATGGGAAATTAATACGTGATGAAGTGGACTCAGGATATCGAAGTATTAAACGGAAAGTATCTTTATTTTTAAATAAAATAGAAACCCTCGAAGAGGAACTGGAGCAAGCGGTTGATGCCTTTGCACCATATGTTCCCTGGGAGTGTAAAGCCGAACTTCTGGGGCTTTACGATGGATGCGCGGAGGCAGGTTATCCCTTTCCTGAGGGTGTTTTGGAGAAGTTTCTGGTCCTGGTGGAGCTTGGTGAACAAGAATGTACCCTGTTTGCAGCACAGCCGCCTATGACAACCGGTGATACCTTCCAACTTAGGGATTTGGATTATTATAAAAATATTGGGATGAGCTATATTCCTTCCTTAATTGTTAGAATTCCGCAAAACGAACAGGGGAAGCTCATTGACGCAGCCTATGCCTCGTTCGATTTTATTGCCAGTTTTACCGGAGGTGCTCTCACAGGTGTGAATGAGCATGGGGTGGCCTTTAGTCAAAGCCGCGGGCCTTTTTTTAAACGCTTCAGCGTGCACGGCATTCCCATTAAATGCCTGATTCAACAGATTCTGACTAAAACTCAAACCGCGTTACAGGCGGTCGAACTTATAAAAAACAATAAGCCATCGACTGCTCATTTTGCGATAATTTCAGATCCAAAACAGACTAAAGAATCATTGCAATTAATATTTATGGGCCCGGAATTATTACATCATTATGAACATAATGTTGCGCCGGATTTATCATTGATTAACTATGACGATCCTGAATTACGTTTTTATAAACCTATTGAAGGAATTGTTTATTGGACAGATATGGTGGACAGAAAGGTTAATGGAGTGGCGGAAGAGTTTCTTATGAGTGATATGTGTGATTTGCTTGAGCGTAATCTAAATGATTTATCACAAGTAACCTCCTTAAAAATTGCAAAAACCGTTGGTAACGACATTACATTTTTAACCGCTTTATTTAATACAACCACTTTGGAGGCCTGGGTGGCCTTTGCGAGTAGAAAAAATCCGGCACATATCAATGAATTTGTGTATTTTGATTTAAAGAAATACTTTTCCTATAAAAATGAATTGTATTAGAGGCTTGATTATCTGGTTATGATACATCCGAATCCCCGCGGCGAAGAACGCGGACTGAGCTATCCCTTCATAATTTTTAATGTACAATAAAGTTGCAAATTAATTAATTACTTGTCTTCCCCGCGCAGGCGGGGATCTATTCAATAAAGTGGCATTTTGCTAAATATTTGAATGGTTCCCCGCCGTGCGGGGATGACAAAAAAAATATTATGCATGATAAGCGCGCATAAAATTCTGAGGGAAAACCTAAACTCAAATCACAGCAAGTCAGCCTCCAAGACCGACTGGCAATAGCGTCAATGTATTATAATCTATTCTGTTTAGGTTTCATAACATCTTCCCCTTCAGGATCGGTTAAATAACGTATTAATCCTCGAGTTGAAGGAGGATAATAGAGGTTTGGATTTTTAGCATATATATTTTGCGCCTCGGTCATCTCTTTGGCGACAGTCTCTGGTTCTGATGCGCCATATAATCGTGCCAGATACAGCCAATCTATTTCCTGAAACACCCCGGGATCAAACAGCAGACTTAACGCTAATAATTCTTGAGGAAGCTGAATACGATTGGCGAAATTTGCCGCAGTATTTTGACTGGCAATCATGAAGAATCCATTGCTGCTTTGTTGGTAGGTGTGTTGCGGCTCCAATGCTGCGATAAGTTGCGCAATCAAAGAGCGCTCGTTCCGACCCACCACTTCGATTGAGAGCGTGTTTAACTCATCAAATACCACGACATAGCCATACTTCTGGGCCAGTTGTAAGGCTTTTTTACATAACAGTATGTTGTCCGTAGGGGCCAATATTTAAGCATTTTCTATCGGGTGATTGACGGTTTCAATCGTAATTTCCCTATAATTTAATGCGTGAAGAATCGTTTGCGTCAAGTGGGTTTTACCAATCCCCGGTGCACCTTCGAGGATGAGTCCTTTTACCATCGCGCGCGCTAAAAACGGATGTTTTTTAGCATCTTGCTGTAAATTTAGTTGAAGCATTAAATGCAACGCAATTAGAGATTGCATGGGCGTTAATGAATCACAAACTGTTTGCGGCAGTTTGAATTGTAAGATGTATTTAGCAATTTCCTGAGACGTCCGTCTCCAAGGCTCATTATAAGCATCATCACCAGGACAGAGCATATAAGAGATAAGCTCACATAGGGATTTGGTGTCATATCCAGTTAATACCTGTTTTTGTTCTTTGAGCTGGAATAAGTACTCCACATAAAGCATGGCTGCAAATAATCTTGAAGGGCCGATGCTGGCTGTATTTTGTTTAACCCAATGAAGCAATTCTTGAATATGGGGCCAATTGTCTGCATTCACCAGCTCAGAACGCAAGGCTGCACAAAATGGTTTTAAAATCTGATCCATCAATTCCTCATCGGAATAAGGCTTGTATTCAATGATGGGTATTGGTTTTTTACCAAAAAATAAAAGGTTATTTGATTCGTTGGCTGAATTAATAATTAAAACTTTGTGGTGTTCAGTCAAGGGGTAAAATTGCTTATTCCAATATAACTCTTTTTCCGCATGATGGACTAGTTCAATGAAGGACAGTTCGTCAAGGGTTGCATATTGCACCTTATCAATAACTAAAACCCCACTGGTAGCTAACCAATCATTTAGTTTCTCTATGCCCCAATGAAATTTAAACTCAGGAGTTAATAAAGAAAGGAAAAATGATTTTCCTGATTGAGGGGCACCCGTAATCATGGTGATCCGTTGACTTAATAAATGCTGACTTAATAACGCCTGATCTTTAGAGCATACAGTGGGCACTATCGGGAGATTCTGTGAGGAACTGCCCACATAATTCTCAATTAATGATTTATTTTTATCTATACTAAAACACAGGTACAGAGGTTGCTTGATTAATACTTGCTGACCATTTACCAATAAATAGGGGGTACTACAGAGCAAACTTTCAAAGCATTCGCGCATTTGGGTATCCGGGTTACCATAAACAATCATTTTTTTCCCTGATTTTAAAGCCAGGGTAAAGGGCGTTTCGGTAAATTGAAGTACTCCTGATTTATCATCAACAATGGTTAAAGAGCCAAAGAGATCGGCAATGGTCATATTCCTTGATATATAAAACTTTGGAAGGGGCTCCTCACTTTCAATGTGCCTAATTGCCTGAGTTGGATCGTCATGGTTTATCCAAAGAATTGAATCCGGTAGATGCGGTTTAAATGAATTATCCTTAAAAGATTCACCTGTAATGTACACATTTGGGTTAAAAAGAGGCAAATGAATATGTTGAGCCGCGATTAACTTTAAGTGGGTGTTACTCTCTGCGGCATATTGTAATAAGGTGTACCATTGTGGGTCGCTCAAATTACTGGTAACTAATAAGGTTATAGACTCTTTTGGTGGCACTGCCGGAAACTGGTGTAGTGCACCATTCACTCCTCCAAAATTTCCCTGAATAAAACTCATGTAGGTTACTGAGTTTAAAACAAAATCTATTGCTAAATCCTTATTCTCAGGAATTGAATATACGGGTGGAAAAGAATAGGGTGCCTCAATCATCTCAACTGATAAATTTTGCGGCACATCGACGCGCTCGCCATTAATCATTAAGTATCCAACTGCCAGAGTATGCATTAAATGATTAAACTCATCGGTATCCGGCGGATTTATAAGGGTAATTACTTTTTTTTCTTTAAAATCAGATTTTAGTTGTTGGCTCAACCAGCCATCACGCCATACTAATTGTCCCCCTTTTAATTCCAAAGTTCCTGCGAAATTTTTATAAGAAATAGATTCTTCCCCAAATATAAAAGTAGATTCAGTTTTCATTTCAGGGAACTCATCAAGAGGAGTACTTAATGTTTCTAACTTAATCGGAGTACGATCAACAGAATATATTCTTGAATATCGTGAAATAATTTCAGGGGTGAGGGGTATATTTTTATCCATGACTGCAAAAATAAACAGTTCAGGAACCTTTTTATTTAGTAGTGTTCTGCGATGATCTAATAGAGGATTAAATAAGGTCAAATTATATTGTTTTTCTATAATGAAAAACAGCATGTCATTAAGTTTGCCATTCAACAGACAATGCCCCAAGGCACTGGAAACAGTCGTTGTTTTGCCAAATGGTGAAGCTTTTAAAGTGTTCAAACTCAAAGAGGATGGTAGGTTTGGATTGAACGTAGCAAAATGATCGCCGGTACGCTTTATTTCTTTCTCAATAAGCTGCTGTAAGTAGGCTACATGCTCAAGAGATTCAACTAGCAACAGAATCTTACCACCCCGTTTTCTTTCATTGGTGAGCCATCGGATAAAATCATTGACTAATGGAAGATCCACGGTGACGTAAGGAAGAAGAAATTTGTTTTGTGGGCATTTATCTTCTTTCATGGGTATTTGTTCTTTAAATTCTTTGAGTTTTATTTTTTTTTCTAATTCATCATTCGGTGAATTATTGAGTTTTATTTGTGCCTCAAAACCACCAAGGCATATTGTTAGCCATCGATTATCGACTTTTAACTCAAGAAATGCATGGACGTCGCTAAAAACAAGATTTACAGGAATATTAAGTGCCCTAAATAACGGATATGCAAGAAGTACTCTGTGGCGACAAGCCCCTTTCATTTGATAAAAAACAGATTGACCGAGTGTTTCATTATTGGATAAATCAAGTGGTCCAGAGTTAAAACTTGCAAAATAGGCGCATATTAGTTGAATGAAGTTAATTTGTTTAAAATGTGGCAGAGCTGTTTTTAATTGTTCAATACCTAATATTCCCGCTGCAGTGAATTTAATATGTGCTTTTAGGGTGGTAAAATACTGCTGGAATTTTGGTATCAGTGTTTTTGCAGCAAAAAGATAATCAGGATTAATTATCAATGAGTTGTTAGCCTGCAAACCAGATTTACTAAGTACTTTATAACTAATTTCAAGTACGGTAACTTCTTTTATCTTGGGACGAATGTAGTATATAGACCGATTTCTACAATAAGCTACTTCTACTGGAAGATTGTCTTTCACTTTAAGGGAAGATAAATAATCACTTGTATGAAGCGTAGGTATTGGTAACCAATGATTATCTTTAGGATAAAGCACGAACGCTCCACTATAAATTGGTTTAAATTCTGCTAATGATTGTTCTACAAATTGCCACTGTATTAAATCTAATTCTAGATTGCTATAAATATGAATACGATAATAGTTAGGAGCGACCCTGATATTATTTTCCTCCACCGTGAAGATATTTCGTGCTGAAAGAAAATGTCCAGAACGTGCAGCGGTATTAGTGTCCAAAGTAGGTAAATTCGACAATTTGCTATGTTCGGCTTTACGATTCATGTTATCCAAAATCATGCATTTACTTTGATTGATGTACTCTGCATTTATATTATCCAACACAAAAATAGTGTCAGGATATTGATTTAGGTTAAATAATTCAATGAAGTGGGTTTGGAGGAATCTGAGCGAATTGTTTTCATTAAAAGTTCTTTTTAGTCGTGTAATAAAATGGGGCGAATTATAATTATAATACAAATATATATTATTTGGTTTTAAACTGGAAATTAATTCAATAAGTTTTTCTTCAACTAATATCATTCTTTCTGGTTGGTATTTGTCAAAATAAAAATTAGTAATTTGGGGCGGTGAGTCACTATGCTCCATAATCGATCGTGCTAAAGATTCGTTAATTTTATCAGCGGGTTCAGTTGTGCTTGAAATCATTAATTTGAAATGCTCTATCTTTCCCAGACAACGCAGTATTATCGATAATAATTGAGAATTCAAATTACTAAATGTGTTGAGGAGAACAACATTATGAATACCATCATTTTTTATTAATTGATGAATGTAATAGATTAAATCGTCAATTAAACTTACTTTTTTATTCTGGATGAATTGAAGTGTTTTGATATAGACCTCATTAAGATTCAGTCCATTGAATCCAAGAGCATTTTCACGAGCTCCTACCATTGCAAATGGCGTATATTCCTTAGCCAAAGAGTGCCTTCCTTTTATTAATGGCTCGAAATCATTGCTGACAATTGTGCCTGGTAAAATGATAGGCTTTGCATCTTCTTCGATATTAATTGGACCTCTCAAATAATCCGACGACATCTTATAATCTATATTATTAATGTCGTATGGCATATTAGTGCCAAGATATTGTAACTGATGAAAATGAGTAGTCACCAGTTGAGTAAGTGTTTGTAAACTATAAGTCCAGCTGGAGGGTAAATGAAGATTTTTAATCCCCTGGGGCAGTGAAAAAAGAAAACAATTAACCTCATTTCTGTTCGGGGAGGACCTTCTCGAATACTGGTCTTTTAGACCTTCTTCACTTTTTACAGGAATACCTTTAGTTGACAAGTATAAGTATATTAATTGTGTATTTTGGGAAAAATCCAATGTCTTTATCGATGTTTCGGGTAAATAATCCATCTCAAAAAAAAGATATTTCAAATGTTTTAAGGATTTAACATACTCAAGCAGCACCGTATCAACTTTGGGAGCACAATAATATTCTTTGGAGGTTCGTTTAATACCAATGATTTTGTTTTGCGGTATCAAACTCAAATATGGATACCAGGTTTCCCATTCGAATAAACTGATGTCTTCAAAATAGATAATTAAGTGGGGATATTTAATGATCTCTTTAATAAACTTAAATAAGGAGTTTTCTTTTATGCCCTTAAATCGAATGTGAAGAGGATGATTGTATTCCTGATGCCAATCGCGGATTTTTGAGGTTATTAAATTATCAAACTGCATAAATTGCTCGCTTGAAAAATACTGGCAGCTTAATAATAAATGAGGGGGAACAACTTTATGGTTATTATTTTGGCCTTTAAGAATTTCTATCGAAAAGTGAATACGAATGACATTACTAAAAGAATATAAATTAGTCTGGTCGAGTAATATAATCTCATCAGTATTAAGTTGTTTTAATTTCTTAAACTCTTCATATTCTGAACTTAATAACGGAGCACTTAAATGATATAACTTTAGAAATTCATCTGCATTTTTGAGTAAGTTAAATTTGTACGAAGAACCCTCTTTCGTCCTAATGTAGACCTGAGCATCCGGATAATATCGATATAAATGCTGGAGGAACCGATAATTATTTAAAACAACTTTACTATTAAATTGGGCACAATTCAAAGTAGGATCAGCAAGAACTATAGTTTTTAATTGAATTCCTTTATTAATATTGCGTGTGGTTCTAAAACAAGCAGGCTCCTGGGCAATAACGTATCGTTCGATATCCAGTTCCCCTGGTGGAGTTGTGGTCCAGGTGACTTCTGCTTTTTTGGGTTTAAATGCAATACCGAACTTAAGGAGATAGTTACTCAGAGTAACTTTTTCATTTTTAAATTTCATATAGACTGGATTATTTAAAATTAATACATTCTATCATAGCTGGAAAGCAATATGCGTCAAATATGATCATTTAATTGGTATTAGAGCACGCTACAAAATCTGGTCTCGAAACAATTCAGAGTCAATCAATATTCACTGGTTTTCCTTCTATTAAATCCTTTTTAATAAAATGGTCGACTCATGAGATCTATTTAAATTCATTAACCTGTGCGACTAATTAAATTATTTAAAAGAATTGAATTAATTTTCATAATCTTTTTTGTTTGGAATCAATAATATTCTCATCCTCAGGATGAGTTAAATAACGTATTAATCCTCGAGTTGAAGGAGGATAATAGAGGTTTGGATTTTTAGCATATATATTTTGCGCCTCGGTCATCTCTTTGGCGACAGTCTCTGGTTCTGATGCGC
>JAUXYG010000157.1 GCA_030694525.1 Legionella sp.
AAACTCTACACGTAATCCGTCAATAGTGATAATCCGGGTTTGCGGGAATGATGCTTGCTCGCTAAAACGTTGCATAAATTGAAACTTCTCATCATCTGCTATATCAATTTTAATTTCCGGAGTGTTCACGCTGTCAGGAATTAATTTAAATTGCTCGCTAACGGTTAAATCAGAGGCACTGATAATCTCGAGCAAGCGACAAGCACTGTATAATGCATCATCAAATCCAAACCATCGGTCTTTAAAAAACAAATGACCACTCATTTCGCCGGCTAACACCGCGTCTTCTTTCTTCATCACGGCTTTAACAATGGAATGCCCGGTGGGACACATTTTAGCTCGACCCCCTGCAACCTCTATGACCTGCTCCAAATGACTGGAACATTTAACGTCAAACACGATGGTACTGCCAGGAAGTCTTGCCAGCAATTCGCGTGCGTAAAACATCATCAAGCGGTCGGGCCAAATCATCTCCCCTTTGTTAGTAATCAAGCCCAGTCGATCAGCATCACCATCAAAAGCCAGACCAATATCTGCATCATGCTCAGTAATTGCTTTCTTCAAATCAACAAGGTTTGCTTCAATGGTAGGGTCAGGATGATGGTTAGGAAACCGCCCATCCACATCACAATATAATGGAATGACCTCACAGCCTAATTCCGCAATCACCGCAGGAATTATGGGACCGGCAATTCCATTACCACAATCCACTACCACTTTTAAAGGTCTTTTTAATTTGATATCGCTAATAATTCTTTGTGTATAATGCTCAATCACGTCAAGGGAGGTTTCTTTACCCGTGCCATGAATTCGAGTTCCTTTATTAACAAATTGATAAAGAATATCAATATCTTCCTGGGTTAAAGTCTTACCTGCCAATACCATCTTGATGCCATTATAATCAGCTGGATTATGACTTCCGGTTACCATTAATCCACAATCCAACCCCTGAGTATTCGTGGCATAATACATCACCGGAGTCGCAACAGCGCCTAAATCCACAATATCAATACCGCTATCCAGCAGGCCCTGCTTTAAGGCTTGAGTCAAACTGAAACTGGTAAGACGACCATCACGCGCAACATAGATTTTCTGGCGATTTAATTGCTGCAAATAACAGGCGATCGCCAAACCAATACTGTAAAAAGAGTCCTCATCTAACTCTCGACCAATAATGCCTCTAATGTCGTATGCGCGAAAAACAGAGCGACCAATTTGCTTCTGGTGATATCCCATCTCAATGCCTCCCTGAGCTTCCAAATCCGCCCTCACCGCGATGTGTTTCCTGAAAAGCGGTAACTACTTCAAAGGATGCCTGAACCACGGGAACAAATACTAATTGAGCAATACGCTCACCAGAATTAATAATAAAGGCTTCATTGCTTCGATTCCAACAGGAAATTTTAAGCTCCCCCTGATAATCTGAGTCAATTAATCCAACAAGATTGCCCAATACGATCCCATTTTTATGTCCTAAACCTGAGCGGGGTAAAATAACCGCCGCCAAAGTTGGGTCACCGATGTAAATGGATATTCCGGTAGGTAAGAGAACAGTTTGTTGCGGGGCAATTGATAAAGCCTCGTCGATGCATACGCGCAGATCAAGACCTGCAGAACCATTGGTCGCATAGGTCGGTAGCGGAATTGTATCTCCAACTCGAGGATCCAGGATTTTTAATTGAATAGCTTGCATGAGGTTTTTTCCAATAATTTTAGTGGGCGTCATTTTGCAGAGTTGCAGCAAGGATTGCAATAAGCTGACCCGCCAAGCGAGTTTTATGGGTTAATGGCAATTCGATTTGATTATTTTTTGTTATAATCACCACTTCATTCATATCACTATCGAAGCCGGTATTTTTTCCGACCTGATTCGCAATAATCATATCCAGCTTTTTTTTCTGTAACTTCTCCGTTGCAAATTGCAGGACATTACTAGTCTCCGCAGCAAATCCAACTACAAAAGATGCTTTCCCACTCGAAGCAACCGTTGCCAGAATGTCTTTATTCTTACTCAAATGCAGCGTTAATTCTTCATGATCTTTTTTCTTCATTTTTTCCAAAGCAGGTTTTTCTATTCCATAATCAGCTACTGCTGCTGTACCAATAAAAATATAATCTTTTTGCTTTAGATTCATCACCGCTTCATACATCTCCTGAGCGGACTCCACCCGAATTAAAGTAATCCCAGCAGGAACTCCCAAAACGCTTGGTCCGCTAATTAAAGTCACTTCAGCTCCTGCCATTGACGCAGCAATAGCCAGGGCATAGCCCATTTTTCCAGAGCTGTAATTACTTAAAAACCGCACAGGGTCAATGGCTTCTCGCGTAGGACCCGCAGTGATTACTACCTTTTTCCCCACCAGTAACTGATGCACGTCATGCAAACGTATGGCATTAATAATTTGCTCTGTTTCACTCAAACGACCAAACCCATATTCACCACATGCTTGAGCTCCCTCTTCGGGCCCTACAAAAATAACACCTCTCTTTAATAACAAATCACAATTAGTTTGGGTAGCCGGATGTGACCACATGCTCTTATTCATAGCGGGACAAATTATTACCGGAACTTCAGCTACGAGATAAAGTGTGGACAGTAAATCATCAGCCAAACCCTGAGCCATTTTAGCCAGACAATTGGCAGAAGCAGGTGCAATTATCAAATAATCCGCCCACCGCGCCAGTTCAATATGCCCCATAGCCCGTTCGGCCTGTGAATCGAATAATTCGCTCCGAACTTCATTTCCCGATAATGCCTGCATGGTTAAAGGACTGATGAACTGCTGCGCGGAATCGGTCATTACGACACGCACCTCAGCACCAAGATGAGCTAATTCTCGAACCAAATAGGCAGATTTATAAGCAGCAATGCCCCCACAAATACCAAGAAGTACCTTTTTATTAATTAAATCTTGCATGTCGAACCATTTTTAATAAGAATACCTTCGATCAAAGCACAAACGCCGCAATAAAGGAATATAAAAGGAATACATAATGACGGTTGTCCAACCAACCCGACAGTTTACTCTGCGGGAAAAACTATTAACCGATGGGGTAAAAAGCCTCTCTGATACTGAATTACTGGCTATCTTCATAAGCTCTGGCAGTGGTAAAAAATCATGCTTGCAATTAGCCTTTGACCTTATTAAACATCTGGGTAATCTCCGATCCATTTTAAATGCCACGCCGCAAAATTTTAAACAGGTGGCTGGATTAGGGGATGTGCGCTACGTGCAGCTGCAAGCTGCCAGAGAAATTTGTCGCCGAAGTGATTTTATTGAGTTGCAAAAGGATAATCAGATAACCAATACTCAACAAACCTATGCCTATCTAAAAAAACGTCTGCGGGATTATAAAAATGAAACCTTTGCAGCGATTTTTTTGGATAATCAGCATCGTATAATAGCGTATGAAGAATTATTTACCGGCACTATTAATTCGGCCACCGTGCATCCTAGACCTATTGTAGAGCGGGTTTTGCAGCTCAATGCAGCGGCTGTAATTCTAGCACACAATCATCCATCTGGTGTCTCCGAAGCAAGTGCTCAGGATTTGGCAGTCACTGAACGGATTCGGGATGCGTTGGATTTGGTTGACGCTCGTTTGCTTGATCATATCGTTATTGGCGATAATGAGGTTTATTCTATTATTGCGGAGAGTAAATGGCTTTGTAATTAGAGTACAGAATCACCCTCATCCGCCCTGTCGGGCACCTTCTCCCTCATATGAGGGAGAAGGGAGCGTGGATATACCCTACGATAGATCACGAGATATAGGGTAAATCCCATACAAACACTCCCTTCTCCCCGAGCAGCGGGGAGAAGGTGCCCACAGGGCTGATAAGGGGCTCCTTTCAGGCACGTAAAGGGAACATGGGTATTATAATGTTAATGACCACAAATCAATAATAAAATAGTATAAATCCCATATAAAACGCTCCCTTCTCCCCGAGTAACGGGGAGAAGGTGCCCGACAGGGCGAATGAGGGGCTCTTTTCACGCGCTTGGAATAACCATGCGTATTAGAATGTTCATCCTACAAAGAAATGAAGAGAAATAATATAAACCCATACAAAACGCCCCCTTCTCCCCGAGTAACGGGGAGAAGGTGCCCGACAGGGCGGATGAGGGGCTCCTTTCAGGCGCCTAACAAATCATGTCTATTAAAATGTCCACTTCACAAACAAATGAAGAGAAAGAGTAAAAATCCCTACAACAACGCACCCTTCTCCCCGAGCAACGGGGAGAAGGTGCCCGACAGGGCGGATGAGGGGAGTCATTCGGTATCATTTGTTAAAGAGAGCATTTCATATTTTTAGTTTGGGTCTATACTCATTAATAATGCCTAAGCTATTAATTATATTTAAATAAAAAGAAACGGGGGCTCACTATCCAATTGTGCACCCACAACCGTTTAAACCGGAATCGGTACTACAAGGATTGAACATAATGAATTGGATAGGTCTCATTGCGGGATTATTGATATTCACTACAACAAACGCTCAAACCATTATAGTGGGGACAGCTCCTGAAAATCCGCCGCTTTCTTTTTATGCCGATAATAAAAATCATTTTTATGGCTTTGAAGTAGACATTATGAACGAAATTTGTCATCGCATAAACGTAACCTGCGATTATAAGTCCGTTGTTGTAAGCTCTATTGAGTATAAACTATTGAATAATCAAATTGATTTTGCTATAGGTTCGATAGTTTCACCTGCAAAACCACTCAATGGTCTGGTGTTTAGTTTGCCGTATTTACAAAGTAATGGCCAATTTATGACCTTAAAAACCTCACCTTTAAATACGCCCCAAGATATTCTCAATAAAACAATAGGAATACGACGTGGCGCATTGGAGGGAGGGGCTCTGTTAAAAGCATCTATTGAGCAACTATATAACCAGCAAGTAAATATAATTGAATACCCAACCATGAACTCACTGTTGGCCGCTTTAAGTAATAAAAAAGTAGATGTCATTTATTCCAATGAATTGCCAATCAGATATTGGTACAGCCATCATGAGGATGTTTATAAACTTATAGGTAA
>JAUXYG010000158.1 GCA_030694525.1 Legionella sp.
AGATCCGCAGAAATTACCTGTTACAGTTCTATCACGTTGCTTGCAATTTAACCTCAAGCATCTCTCTGAAGACGTGATTAGCCACCAATTACAATTAATACTTAAAGATGAAAAAATCAAGTATGAACCTGATGGGATAAATATCCTTGCCAAAGCGGCACAAGGTAGTATGCGTGATGCCTTAAGTTTACTGGATCAAGCGATAACCAGTTATGATGACTTTCTTAAAGTCGATGATATCAAAATGATCCTGGGTTATACCCAACAGGATTATGCTGAGAAAATTTTATATGCCTTAAGCAGGCAAAATGCTTCTGAGATGCTTACTCTGAGCCAACAAATAGCAGTTGAGGGAGGGCATTTTCATTATGTGTTAGATGAGATGCTCAATTATTTCCACCAGATTACGGTGTATCAAAGTCTCGGTGATAATAATCCACTAATAGCACCTGCTGACAGGATTAAACAACTTGCCACTCAGTTTACTGCGGAAGATATCCAATTATTTTACCAAATCGGATTAAAGGGGCGTGAGGAAATCCATCTGGCACCTACATTGGTTATTGGCTTTAATATGACCTTGCTGCGGATGTTAACTTTTAGACCTGCATTAAGCACCAATATTCCTCCTTTAGCATTTACAAATGAAAAAAAAGCCCCTATAGGTGACTCTAGAGTAGGCAATGAATCGCCTGAACTAACGAGTAAGACAATACCTCCCATTCCAATTGAAGCTGCTCCTGTTGCTCTACCAAATCCGCCCCAACCTGATACACCCCCTGACCAAGAGAAGACTGAATCTTTTGTTCCAATTGAAACTAAAAATTGGGCTGAGATTATACCTAAACTTAATTTAAGTGGCTTTGCTCGCAATGCAATAGATAATGTTGAATTTATTAGCAAAGAAGGGCGAGATATTACCCTCCGTGTTGCCAAAGGGCATCAGTCTTTATTTACACCCACTACAACCAGTCGTATCGAAACTGCGCTCACTGAATATTATCAAAGTTCAGTAAAAATAATTCTGAACAGTGACGAAGCAGTAAATGCATCGCCCGCACAACAGAAACAGAAAGTAACGCAACAAAAGCAGCAGCTTGCAGAAGCGGCATTGCATAATGATCCTCTCTTTCAACAACTGCAACAGGAATTTTCTGCGGAATTGGTCAAAAATTCTATTGTCCCGTTAAAAGATGACTTATAATAACGTACTTAACTAAAATAAAGAGGCAACCATGGATATCAATCAAAATCTTGGCAACTTAATGAAAGAAGCACAAAAGATGCAACAAAGAATGCAAGAAGCGCAACAACAACTGAGTGAATTAGTTGTTCAGGGTGAAGCGGGTGGTGGCATGGTTACGGTTAAAATGAATGGCCGCCATGATGTAACCGAAGTCAAAATTAAGCCCACATTAATGGATGAAGACGTTGAGATGATGGAAGATTTGATTGCCGCAGCCCTTAATGATGCAGTTCGCAAAATTGAAAAAGTTTCCAAAGAAAAAATCAGCCAGTTGACTGCCGGACTAAATATCCCAACTGATTTGATGGGTGATAAAGGAGAATAATCCAAATATGGATACTCTAAACCGTCTGGTTGATGCACTTCGGTGCTTACCAGGCGTAGGTCCTAAATCCGCACAAAGAATGGTATTTCATTTATTGCAATTTCAAAGACAGCGAGGGTTACACCTTGCCTCTTGTTTAGAGCAAGCAATGAACCAAATCAATCATTGCATGCGATGCAACAATTATACCGAACATGCTTTATGTTCTTTGTGCCAAAATCCTGCTCGAGATTCTAAATTACTTTGTGTTGTCGAAAGTCCAGCTGACGTTGCTGCCATAGAGCAAAGTCATGCATTTCAAGGAACTTATTTTGTTCTGATGGGGAAAATATCTCCTCTGGATGGCCTTGGCCCAGAAGACATAGGCTTGCCGAGACTTAAAAAGTTAATTATGGAGGAAGGTATTTCAGAAGTTATTCTTGCATTAAGTCCTAGTATTGAAGGGCAGACAACGGTTCATTTTATTCAGCAGCTATTACGCGGTGAATCAATAAATATCAGTCAACTGGCACACGGTATTCCTTCAGGTGGAGAATTAGAATTTCTCGATGGCAATACTATTGGCAGTGCCTTGCGAAATAGAGCAACTATTAATGTCTAAAGTATTCCAACGAGTAACATATTGGATATTTGCCAGTCTGATACTAACTTGTGGATGCGCTCACGCCTCATTTCATAAAAGTTTATGGCCATCTTGGGAAGTAAATAATCCTCTCTCTCAACAATCAATTTCGCATCAGATATGGCAAAATTTTTTAAATCAATATCTTATTACCAATGAAGAAAATATAAACCTCATTGATTATGCTCATATTCAGAAAAAAGATTTGGAGTTATTAAGAAAATACACAAGACAACTAGCTGAAATGGACATCGATAACTTTAACCGACAGGAGCAGCTGGCGTACTGGATTAATTTATATAATGCACTTACCGTTCAAACGGTGGCAAAATATTACCCAGTGAGCAGCGTTCAGGAAATCAATATATCTCCTGGGCTATTCAGTATGGGACCCTGGGGAGCTAATCTGATTACCATTAAGAAGATTCCATTATCTTTAGATGATATTAATAACCGTATCATTCGTCCCATTTGGAATGATCCTCGAACTCACTATACGTTAAATAACGCTACCATAGCGTCACCTAACTTAAGTAAACAGGTTTATGAGGGCAAATATATAGAACAACAATTAAACAAGGCTGCGGCTACGTATATAAATTCTCTGCGCGGAGTACAAGTTATTGAAGGGAAATTAATTATTTCCAAGCTTTATGATTGGTATGAAGAAGACTTTGGCGGTACTAAAGACAACGTCCTTCGCCATTTGTCACAGTTCGCCCATGAGCCTCTTCTTAGCCAATTAAAACATGTGAACAGCATAGACAGTTATATTTACAACTGGCATATCAATAGTCCCGCAGCTCAAACGGCATGAACAAATAACATCTCCTCCCTGATATATATAGTATTTAACTTAGTTAAAGAAAAAGTTTAGATTCCAGATCATTAACCTGAGCTCTCAAGAAATTGAAACAGCTCATCGAGGTTATTATGGCTTAGTTTGATGTCACCTCCATATATTACCAAAATTCTAAATACGGCATCACGATTACGCTTTCCTGGATGCACATGGTTTTTTTCAAGATCGTAAATATACGGCTCGGTATTGATTTGTCTGTTTTTTAACTCGAGCCTTAGTGACTCCATAACTACCTTAAGTGCATCAAAAACATATTCAATCGTTCTTTTTTCTACCTCATTTAGAGACGGTAGCCACTCCAAAGGATGCCCTTTAATAATCGAATATAACGTGTAAATAAGATACCTTGTATCATTGTTAGTAAAATAACCATAGAGATCCAAACACTCATTGGTGGTTAGCTGCTGGTAAAGCACAATCATTTCCTGTTGGAAGGTCATCTCATTTGGTACCGATGAAGGTTTAACCAGACGTTGTTGCAATACCATCACGGCATCTATCAATCGATTAGGATTGAACCAAAATTTATAAGCACGTGCCAGGTCGTGTAGCCGTTCCAAAGTAACTTTGTGTTCATTTTCAGGAGTAGATTTGACATGCACCAATTTAACTGCATTTTGAATAATCTCTCTGCAATCATCCTGCACTGCGATATTTATTCCCTGCGGTAAATCTTCTCCATGGAATAAATAATCAATTTCAGATTTAAGCTCATCTGGATGGGCAAAATAGTATAAATGCTGTTGAATCAGCTCAATAAAGTGATGAATAAGACCCAACCGTGTGCGAATTGATACCAATTTTTCTGGGTGAATCAACTCAGAAAATAACTTATCGGGATATAGTTTATAGAAAAAAATAGCATTAATTAAACTCACCAGTTGATCATTAGAAAAAAAATGCATGGCAGTCTGCTTTACAGACACACTGACATGACTAAACAGATTAGCAAGATTAGGAATCGTAGCTTCGTAATGATTCCAAAAATCCACTAGAGCAAACAACCATTTATCTATTACATTTTGTTGCAAAAAATAATTAAGTTTTTTAATTAATGAGAAATCATTAGTGTCCTGTATTGGAGAGAAATCCGCATCTATTCTTTTAAAATGGTAATAAAGCGTAGCTAGCTGCATAACGAACCTGGCTTTTTCTTCCCGGGCAATACTGTTCGCCAATTGTTGTTGGGTATTTAAAATCAGATGATATTGCTCTGGCTCCTGGTTAGGACTCTGATTATGTGCTAACTCCGTTATCGAAATATCCGATTCATTGATTAATTTTAAATAATCCATATACCCTAGTGCAAGCTGCTCACATAGTGAAGACAATTCGGTACCGTGGGATTTCCCCCTGGATGACGTAATAAGGGCTTTGAATTGTACCTCCAATAACCTTAATTGGTATTTTAGCTGTGCTTTGGCTCGAGAATTATCCGTAACCATAAACCCCGCTAAATGAGGTATTTTTGTATGAGTCATCCTTTCTCCATCAAGCATGTTTCCTGTGTGCTCGAATTCATTTCCTCTAATTTTAACAATAACACTTAATCAGGCAATTTGCTGAATTTCATTGCAAAAAAAGCTATATCATCCACCAATTGTTAATAATTAAATTAAATACATGAAATGAATTGCAACTAACTCATAAAATTGCCAAAATTAGAGCAATATTGCCAACTTTCCGGAGCAAATTGATGCCGCAAAGTCACTATTTGCTATTTATTGACCCTGTACCTATTACTGATGATTTGAAAGATTATTTTGCTAAATTTAATCTGGATATTGTAGAGCAATCACAACTGCATCCAATTTATCTGGATCGCGGGATGCCAACTGCCATTTTAATACATTGGTCTCTATTGCAAAATGATCCAGAGGCTATAAGTCAATTTTATAATAATTTCCCCGTACCTCTGCTTATTATTAATGACCAGCAAGATGAAGAGTTTTGCATTAATATGCTTGAAGCAGGCGCTGATGATGTCATGACCAAACCTTTATATCCGCGGGAAGTCCATGCCCGAATAAATGCAATAAGTAGACGAGTCACGCGAGCACATCAAAAGATAGCTCATGGAAAGGACGTTTTAATGTTTACTGATTGGCGGATGTATCCTGCCTCGCGCCAGGTGTTTGATGATAACAATCGTGAGTTACAACTAAGCGCAGGGGAGTATGATCTGTTACATACTTTTGTGCAGCAACCTCAGAAAGTTCTGGATAGGGAATTTCTGTTGCAGATTACCAAAAATAGCGATTTAAATCCCTTTGACCGCCGAATTGATGTTCAAATCAGTCGTTTAAGGCAAAAGATTGAAGTGGATGCAAAAAAACCAGCCCTTATCAAAACAATTCGTAATGGTGGCTATATGTTTACCGCACGAGTTGTTACCTTAAAAGAAAGTGACGCTGAGTAATAAAGGAATAGAAAAACCATACGATAATGACTACCGTATGGTTACAATTTGGATTAGATACGATCTCTGTTTATTGGTGATACTACTTCTTTATTAACTGGTTTTACCTGTGAAGAACTTGCAGCCATTTTAGATGCTTGAGCTGAAGTGTCGGGTTTAGCCGCACTTTTTGGAGCATTTGATTTAGCTTTTGATTTTGCTTTCACTGAAGAAGAAGCTTTTCTGGCTTGTTGTTTAACCGATCCAGCCGCAGAAGTGCGTGATTTAGCTTTTACCTTCTTAGTTCCACTTGTTTCTTTTTTGGCACTTAGGGCTTCTGTTGATTTACGTGCAGCAGATTTAGCTTGTTTCACATTTTTTCGTGCTGCTTTTTTTAATCCAGAAGTTACTGTGGTCGCTGCGCGTTTGCCAGTTTCCAGCGCATCAGTCATGTTTTCACGAGCAACTTTTTGTCCCTGATTCATCATTTCTTTAGTGTTTTGATTGATTGATGAGGACATGTTTAACCAATGTTTTTCCATAATACCGAACATATCATGAGAGTAATCTAACAGTTTATGGCTGTTTAGAATAAATATTTCAACATTTTTTTCCATAAGTTCTTCAGGCTTTTTTGCTTTAAGAAGTTCAGTAGGAGTAAGGTATGATAATCCTTGAAACATCTTCACGTTTAATTCCATTAATTCTTTAACTGGTTTTTCCAGTGAATTAAATAAAGGGTTTAAATTTTTATTTTGAAAGTATTGATTTTGCATTTTATTCTCCATAATGTTGCACTGCACAAAATAAAGATTAGCCTATATTTTTTTTTTGTCAACTTATTGAATCAAATATGAAGCAAATGTTCTACACTTAATAAATACTTTGAGGTAATAAGTTATATGTTAAAACAAATATTTCTAATATCATTAATCGTTTTTGGCAGTGTCTTTCTTATTTTTTATCTTTTTCAACGCCACCTCATTTATTTTCCTGATAAACAAAAACCTGCGTTATCTGAATATCAAGCTCAAGATATGACTGAAATTTCACTATATACTTCTGATCAAATAAAACTAACCGCTTGGTATAAATCTGCTTTAAATAATCAGCCTACCCTGCTCTATCTTCATGGTAATGCAGGACATATTGGCTATCGCATGCCTACAGTCAGGCCCTTAATCAATATGGGAATGGGTGTGCTTTTGTTAGAATATCGCGGTTATGGAGGTAATGCTGGCAAACCCACCGAGTCTGGTTTATATATTGACGCCCGATCTGCTCTTAATTTTTTGGCTGAAAAAGGTGTGCTTGGAAAGCAGGTGGTTATTTATGGTGAGTCTTTGGGCACGGGAGTAGCTACTAAGATAGCTGAAGAAACATCTATTTGTGCTCTGATTTTACAAAGTCCATTTACATCATTGACTCAAATTGCTCATTATCATTATCCGTGGATACCGGTAAAACCTTGGGATGAATTTAACTCATTAGAACGCATAAAAAGAATAAATACCCCCATACTCGTAATCCACGGCAAACTGGATAATATAGTGCCTTATGAGGAGGGGCTCAAGATTTATAATGCCGCGAATCAACCCAAGTCCATGCTCTCATTTGATCAATATGATCATCATAACTTGAGAATGGGTACTAATTTTAGTCAAGAAATCATTTCCTTTATCCAAAGCCATTGTCCTGTTTAATATCTTTGTGCAGCTCTATTTAAATTTCAGGTTTCGTTAAATCCGAATCATGATTATCTGACTCTGGTGTGGTTAACGTCTTAAATTCTATTTGGCCTTTAAAAAAATTTAGCTTGCTATAATTTTGCAGAGTCTGATTTTTATCTTTTAACTTGGTTTCAATCACTTTTTGATATTGGTTCCACTCGAAATTTCCAGGTTTATTCACATACTGTATCATTTGATCATCAGTATACTGCTTTGATTTGGCTCCATTTACCATCGATTGGCAATCTGACTGACTGTCCTCCATAAAAAATAGAAAATCCGCCCGAGAGATTTGCGAAGCTAAAATAGCACTTACATCCTTTCCTTTATAACAGGAATCGTAAATTTTGATGCAGGCTAATTCCTCTTCACTAAAACCCTGATATTTTAATAATTCCCTAATGTATTCTGCTCTATTTTTAGTGACTATATAAATCGCTACATCAGGTAATCGCAGCATGTCACGAAAAAATGCTATTGCTTCAGGTGCAATTAACATTTCCGTATCGGTTTGCTCATCTGCATCAAATTTTTCCTT
>JAUXYG010000167.1 GCA_030694525.1 Legionella sp.
AATCAGCTACATCCCCTTTGTTTACCAGCAAAGTGACGCATACTAATTCTGTAGGTGCGGTAAATCGACTTAAGAATGAGGAATAGCCTGGTATATTTCCTTTAATTTCCATCATCCCTTTGTGTCCAGGGAAAAACCAACCGCTATTCCCTGGCACGACCTTACCATTTTTTAAAGTGACAGGATGATATAAAAACTCTCTATCTTCAGGGTCTTTCAATAAAATATCACCCGCCAAAGCAATATCCCAGGTACTAACGTCTGCGGATGACGCCATAATGCCGCTATTAGAAAAATTTGATGACCAGCTGAGTGGTTTTTCTGCTGTGTTGATTCCATTGACTTCTTGATAACCCAATGCAGGTTCAGCAGGATTAATCATCTCAACATTTTTTAAAAATTCACTATGCTTGAATGGACTTGTCTCATTATTGACTTCGTTTTTTATTGTATTCTGATTTGAAATAAAAAACGTATGTTTCAGCCCTATTCGTTCAATTTGGTTCTTGATCACATAATCTTGATAAGACACACCACTGGTCTTTTCAATAATTAATCCTAAAAGAAAAAAATCTGTCGCACTGTTGGATGTTTGTGTTCCAGGTGCATATAACAACTCTTTATTTTTTATAAGTGCAATAATTTGCGCAGGTGTATAGTCTTTACTGAAATCAAAACCACTTGCATCAGTATAGCTGGGTAGACCTGAGCTATGAGTCAATAAATCACGAATAGTTATCGCCTGCCATTTTTGGGGAATACCAGCATCAGGAAGGTAATCACTCAGGCTATGGTCTAACTGAAGTTTCCCTTCTTCTTTTAATTGCATTACTGCAACTGCAGTATAAGCATTAGTCAGCTGGCCAATATTAAAAACCGTGTTAGTACTAACCAGTCGTTTCGTTTGAGTATCTGCAAGCCCATACCCCACCACGCGAGTAATATACGGTGCCTGAACAATGGCTAATGACAAACCAGGAATATTATTTTCTTCCATAAATTTAATGACCAGGTCATCTACAGATTGACCCTCGTAAAGAGTGTGAAAATCACCCCGACCGCTTGCAGAAAAGCCTAATGCTGGAAACGTAGCGCCTATGAACGCTAAAGCTACCCCTACTAATTTAGATAAAGTTACCGGGAACATATCATTCTCCTTAATTGTTCTGGAATGACGTTTATAGTCAGAAATAAACTCATTTATT
The DNA here is from genome assembly GCA_030694525.1 of Legionella sp. GTDB lineage: Bacteria > Pseudomonadota > Gammaproteobacteria > Legionellales > Legionellaceae > Legionella. Next base: position 1,206 of record JAUXYG010000167.1, read on the forward strand.
TAATTTACCACACCAGTATGATTTTTAAATTAACTTTAGGTCTTTCACAAATTGAATCGCGATACCTTTACCGGATGCTTTGTCGGTAAATACCTGGTCGGACCAGCCTGTGCCCTAAGGGAAGCAAGAACAAAGTTGTGAATAACGAAAAGACGTTACCCACAACTATTGTCAACTTATCAATATCAATAACTGCAGCACAGATTCAAATCTTAGGATTTGTATTATTTTCTAGCTCTGCTTTAATTTTTTCTATCTGCAGTTCACACTCACTTAATCGAGTAGCCCAAAGAATTTTCAATTTATCCAGATTCCGTTCTATATTAATAATTTCATTATTTTTAGGAAAAGTTGTAAGTACAGCCATCCCATTTTGCCCAACATAAATAGCTTGCTCAATTCCTAATTTAGAGCTTTCACTATACCAGACTGACCGCCGCCTAGAAACCAGATATGTACTTTGTTTATTCGAATTATTATTTGAGGAATTTAGACCATATTCATCAACTATATGCAGGGGCATTAATTTCTGACTCCTACCTACACTATTTACCCAATATTCAGCACTTTCTGATTTCATATTATTCTTGTATAGAAATAAAAAATTGCTTAACGCGTCGATCAAAGTGTTTTCCACATTAATATGAGATTCAGTTATTGTCACACCGTTGAACACATAACTCACACCGGAAGCTTTAACTGCTTCATATTGTGACCAAAGAATAGGATACACATTAGCACGCTCTCCAGGCGGTATACTGTTTAACATATGAGCAAGCATTACTGAATCTTTGGCCCATACCGCATATTCAAAAGCACTTATATTATTAAACACGCGCTCCGAGCAATCTTTTACTGTTCCACGACCAGACCATAGGTCGCTGTACTTTGCTAATAAACGGTTAACTTGCACCGAATTATTACACGCCACATGATTAAGTAATTGATTGACAATTGAGTGAGGTTTAAATAGCGCTAAAGAGAAGGAAGAGGTCTTAGCTAAACTATTCCCATCAGATTCATGTAGGTGCCTAGCCACATGCAATTTGATTTCATCGGGTAATGCAAAAAAATCAAATTTTATTTTGTCCAAAAGAATTGGGGAATTATAAATGAATACCTGGTTTGACGGAAAATCTTTTAATATTTTAAAAATATCCAATGTTCTTAAATGAATTGCGAGATCTGGATTTTCCAGGATTAGTGGTATCGCTTTATTGTTTATTTCGATTAAAGTCATTAATCGAGAGGCTGGTTCGGATAGTGTCTGTATGTCTTTTATAAAGACTTCATCCTTTATTAGATCAAGCACAGAATCAGGAACAGCATTAAAATATTTATATAATGTCATTTCATTGAAAACACTACCTCGTAAAGCATTTTCCTGATATAGAAAACTTAATAATGCTGGGTGGTAAGTAAGAAGACTTAATAACTCAGTTCTACTATAGGTGGGTAAATCGCTTTGCGCTTTTACGAACTGGGCAAATCGCTCATCCTTAAGAATATTAGTAAATTTTTCTCGAGTCTGTGAATAGAGAAAAAGATGACTTTGCAATTGATAGGACTGATCTTTTGTTAATTTGGAGCTGATAGAGGGTGTAAACACCATGCAACGAAGGACATAAGTATCTTCTAAAGCGGTATTCATCAATTGAGTGATAAGATCTAGAAACACCTCTCGATTATTTTCAAAGCATACAATTAATGAAGGATAATATGCGGCTAACTTTTTTAACTCGTCACGTTTGTACTCGTTAACTTCACGCATGATTTCCATCAGCTGGTCTATAGACTCAATCATTTGGGGGGCCAAGCGCCCTAATGCACATAGGTCATCTACAGTTGCCAATAAATACCCATCGATGTTGAGCTTATCGCTCATCTGTTCTATCAAATGATCGCGATCACACAGATAATGATTCTTAACATTATTACTTTGGTCTTCTGCTTTGGAGAATTTGAGTGCCCAATCGAGCTGGTCGGAATCCGTAATGAGTTCACTTTCAGGTGGATATAGTACGGTTGCTTTTTTCTTCACAAATCCCTGCCAGTTCTCTTCAAGACCTTTAACTAATAATCCCACCCAATTTATAGTATGTTCATTTTTTTCGTACATATTTTTTCAATCCTTTTAAAGTGATTCATATTGTTGTGCCCGTAGCTGTTTAATAGTGATGAAATGTTATGAGTTCTCGTAAGAGTGCGTTCTAAAATATTAAGACTTCTACTTGCTTCTTTATTAGGTTAATTACCTCGCCTTGGCTCCACAGTAAAAGCCATATGGATGGTCATATAATAAAGGAACTGTTTAATAAAAACAAATAATGACTTCAGATTAAGCATTAAGCTTGTAAGAGCATGGCTTAAAAGCAGAGATAAATGGATGCGTATCATTTTAATAAAAATTTCGTGTAAATCGATTTTTGACTGACTCTTCAGATAGATCTGGCTGATGATTAGTGTTTTATTAATGAAAAACTCTCCAACCCCATTTATATTTACTTGCATAAATTAAATATGCTGCATTGAAGTACCATTAGGATTAAATTACAAGTGTATAACATAGACGAATCTTGCGCTTTTACAATAATTTTAAATCATTGAATGAGCAAATTAATCACTGAAACTAAAATCCGGCTCTCTTACGCCCTTATTATAAACTTGGAGCGTTCACTAAGACTATTATAGAATGGTATTGATGTGCGGCTCTAAATTAAACTTCGGTACAGAATAAAATAGTTCTTTATTTAGAAGGATGATAGCCTGCTTAAGAGCAGGCCGTCGAATTTTTAAAATTAACTGAAAAAGCATCTTACATATTATTATTATTATTTTTGATGGCGCCCTGTTGATTCATTAAATCTTGCAACTCTGGCTCGATATGACCTTGCTTATCAAGCCATTTTAGGGTTGTTAACACACTTCGAGTACGGCAACCCTTGTTATTTAGTGCATGGTCAAAAATTTCCGCAAGAGTCAATCCATCTGATTTTAAACGAGACGTTCTAAACCAGCCAAAAAATCCCCGTTTGTCCTCGTTAAATTTTTTGTTATATTCGGTGTTAAAGGTTGCCATCGCACCTTCGTAAGTCAATGGAGGGATATTGTAACCCATCAACGGAGTCTCAATGGTAGGTTTTTTTTCCTCTACATGAGCACCCTTTTCAAGTACTGCAGGTGCCTCGAACGTTTTATAGAAAGCAGCCATACCGGTCTCAGCAAAAACCTTGGCGATAAATCCATCGTGAGAAACAAACTCGTTATGTTCGTTGTAGACCCCTTCGATAATTTGCTCCACTCGAGAAACAGGATAATTTAGGCGTTCCGCTTTAGAGACATAATCCAGTATTGTCAACCAGAACTCGAGGACATTGATTGGTGTTTCAGGTAGTGGTCCTTGTTCGCGGGGGATACTCCTCACGTCTTTGTAGGCATCGTAAGCGAGGTCGAGAGGCTTGCATTCAACATAACGTTCTTTTAAGACGGTAGTAATTGCCTCTTTTTTCTCAGAAGAAGTTTTGTCCACTTTCTCTTTTATTTTTGACCACAGGCCCTCTTGATATTCTTTGGTAACATTCGACGCATCGCTGGGTGTAAATAGTTTGTTTTTTATTGCTGTTGTACGAATTTTTGACCAGTGACTTAAGATAGGATGATCGAAGTCGTGGACCTCATCCATAAAGCCTGAAGGGTTTGCTACGGCTTCCTGGATCAGTTCGTGCACAGCCTGTGCTACTTCGTAAGAATTTAAGGATTCTTCGTTGGTAACAGGTGAAGGAGAGTTTAATTCTTGAGTCTCTCTTATCGTGGTGCTATCGGGTATTTCTTCTTTAGCTATAGTTGAGGCACGCTGTTTGTTTTCTTCCTGTGCCAAATCAAAAACGGCGTTTAAAGGCTGGTGAGTTTCCATTAAGTGGGTGCAATTACCTTCTTTTGTCGCTTTTACAAAGCAAGTGGATAGGATAGTCACATACTCTTCTGGGGAAACCGATTTGCTAATTAGTAAATCGTATGTAGTGCGTAAAATATTTTGCTTTTCCTGGCTTTCAGGTAATGCATCAATAGATATCAGCAAATCACTTAGTGATTTTTTGATTGTTTGAGGGGTATTTTTATTATCCATGTATGCATTAAGCTCTTCTACCAGTAAATACGATGCATTTTGCTTATCCTTATCCCTTTTGGAATGCGAAAAGGAGGCTGAATGGTGCTCTCTGACATCAGTGATTGGTAATTCAGCGGTGTTGCTATGAGTCATCTCATAATGTGCTATTTCTCTAGTTCGTTGTTGTGCTAAAAACTGAGGATTAAAATGTGATTGCAGCACGGTATCCAGAGCCAGGTACTGAAGACTAATAAATCTGTAGCCTAAAGTAGCATCGGTTTTAGGGGCAATTTCGCTGTATTTATCAATCCCATAATCCTTTTTTACTGTTTTACCGATACAGCCTTCCTTTCCTTCGCCCTCATACTTCATTAACATATTCCAATCAGAAGAAAATTTTTTCTCTAGAGGCTTCAGTTTTTCATTGGGGTCAAAATTACTATATCCCAAGGATTGTATTTCACGAGCTTTGAAAAATTGCTTCGCGTCTGCGGCACGTTCATATAGGCCGTGTTTAGCAATGTACTCCTGGTTATAAACAAACCCAGAACAATCTTTGTAGTAACTGCCGATAAAAAACAGCCTGTCTTTATAAAGCGGAATAAAATCATTATCGAGCACGAGGTGTTTGTAAAAATTGGGCATCAAAGTGAACATATTATAAACCAAAACTATTTTGGCATTGGGTTTAAAAGTCAATAATTTGATGACTAAATCCCTTAACTCTACTGGACTGTACCCTTCTGGAGTTTTGATTAGGTCGTCGTCTTCTTTTGTAGGGTCGTTTAGATTGCCCTTCTCTTTTGAATTGCCCCCTTTTAGGTTGTCGTACTCTAAATTATTATAGGCAAGTGTTGAATAATGTATTCTTAAATTAGGGTTATCATTGCCACAAAGCATATTCTCGTTATTCGAAAACGCATTATCAAAGTTTATGACAACCACATGTTGGCCTTTAGTTACCGCTTCATGGCAAAAACTCGGACATTGTTGTTGTTTATCACTAAGATGAGCGCTACCAATTGAGATAACAAATAAATCAGGATTTAAATTTGAATTTTCAATAAGTTGGCTAATTTGTGTTTTTGTTGTGAGAAGCTTATCCTGACGTTCTTGCATAATGAATGCCTTAATTGAATAAATTAAGAACATTTTAACATGCATTATGTACAACTTTCAACGTAGTGGTAAAAAATTTAATAATTAAGTTTATTTTATCCACGCTGATTTTTTCGAAGGTATTATGAAAGCGTCTTTATTACAGATTTGTAATAGATATTCATAGAAATGGTTTAACTAAAAAATATATAAATCAATATTAGTATGTCAAAACAATAATCATCATTCAGCGAAAAAAAATAATTAGATAAGTTAGTTGAATTGGCTTCTAGAGCCAATTCAAGTTAAATTAATATTTAAGGTTTGAACTCATCATTTTGATACGAATTCTCCACTTCTTTTAAAGAATTGGTTTTTCTAAAAAAGCTAATGGTGCGGTGTTTACTGATTATCCTGCGTATTTCCTCATCGTTTCGAACATCTTCAACTCCATTCTCCATTGCCTTATCAAGTGCCACTCTAAGTTCGGTTGCTTTTTGAGCACTCCCAAAAGAAATACAATTACGGGAATTTCGCTCTAATCGATGGATGATATGTTCAATTATCTTAATATCCTTACGCTCTGAAGAGGCTTTAACAGGGACATTATTATTTTTTGAAGTTTGGTTCGTAGTTAAAGAATCCTTATCCTCTGTGGCCAAACTTTGAAAATAAGCGGCCATCCCGGTTTCAGCGAAAATCTTCGCAATAAAACCACCATGAGATACCAACATATTATCCTCGTCATAAACACCTTCAATAATTTGTTCAATGGAAGAAATGGGATAATTTAGTTTCTCTGCATGAGATGCATATTCAAGTAGGGTAAGCCAAAACTCAAGAACATTAATGGTAGCCGCAGGGAGGTCTCCTGGAAAATCGCGCTCATCTTTATATGCGTCATAAGCTATGGCAAGATTGCCTTTAACATAACGTTCATTTAAAACAGTCAATATCTCTTTAACTTTAGAAGAAGATGTTTTTTCTAGCTCAATTTTAATTTTCAACCATAGTCCATGCTGATAATTTTCAGTAACTGAGGTTTCATTTTCAGGTTTAAACAGATTATTTCTAATTGCTTTTTCACGAATAGCCGGCCATTGTTTCAAAATTAGTTTATCAAAATCGTGGCAGTTACTAGTAAAACCTGATGGTTTTTTTATAGCAAGTTTAATTAGATTATCAACTGCCGTAGCAACTTCATGAGGATGGCATCTAGCTTCATCCCTGGTTGGGGCGGTGTCTTTTTTTATATTAGTATTTGACTCTGCAACAGGCTCCTCTTTCTCCTCTGATGCCAGAATTTCAAAACGTTGCGTTTCCTGTGTGCGCCATTGTATCCGCTGTTGTTGATTCTCTGGTCCAAATACATTGGGCGAAAATAATGTTTCAAGAGATAATGTTTTTAAAGAAAGAAACGCATAACCGCCAAGACCTAAGTCTGCCCTCTCGAACAATTGAAGCCAATTTTGCTTTTTTTCTTCATCATGCATATATTCTGCGTAGGTACGTCCAATATCACCGTCAACCCCTTCAGAATACCAGTTACAAACCTTAAATTTATTAAAAAATCGATCCAAAGGCTTTGATTTTTCGTCACCGATCAATTTAACGGGTGAATAAATATGTCCCGGAGAGTTCTTATAATAGCTACCTAAAAGCCGCACGCGATGTGTTTGGGTTTCATTTGCAATTCGAAAATAAAATTCTGGAATCATAGGAGTAATTTGAAATAAATAAACTATTTTAAGGTGCTGATTTTCTAATAATTTATGGTGCATTGCAGATAAATTATTAGTAGAAATTATCCGAGAATCATCCGTTTTAAAAATTGATAATGAATTTGATGCCTCATATATAAAATGTCCATAATAACAAGTAATGTTTTTATGAAAATTATCTGGAACTAAACGCTTTTGGGAAATATGGAATTTATAGTCCAAATTTATAATGACTACTTTCTGATTGTGTTCTGCCGCTTCGAGACAAAAATTAGGGCATTGTTGTTGCCGATCGGATTGGTGAGCCCCACCTATAGTTATAACAACTAAATCTATTCCTTCTAAATTGTTAATTAGGGTGTTTAATTTATCTTTACTACTTATTAAATCAGGCATGGAACATCCCAAAAACACTATAGTGCACACATTATATAATATTTGATCAAAAGGCTCAATATGTGCCAAAGCCAATTCAATGAACTGATTGTTAAAACACAATAACTTCAAAGGTGATAAAAGCAGGGCGTAAAATTGGCCTGTTAATAAAATTACGGCCCATTTAAAAGCAATTACTGCAGGCTCTATTGATGTTTTAAAAAAATGTGAATAATTTACAGTCAGAGCGACTAGGTGACTCATAGCTATCTAGCAAGTATTTGTATTGATTTAACTAGTTACACGCCTATTTCTTCACTACCGGGGGTCTGCACCTTTCCTGCTTGAAGCAGAAGCGATGGATCTTTATCTAACAGTGCCAAAGTGCTTCAACATCTTCCTTCGTGCACAGGCTGCATGATTTAAACGATTGCAATTTCACTTTGAGGATTTTGGCCATAATCACTAATTTCTTTAATTAAATCCTTCGGAAAGTCAGAAAAAAGAGTGCCACTGCGCTTTTTCATTATGAGCATGTAGTAAATATGTTCGCGGGTTATCATAGGAATAGATCTTTTAGGTTTGCTCATTTAAGGAATATAATCAGATGATTTTTGTTAAGCATCTGATTATATTCCTAACCTTCAGAGTGATTTAATATGCTTATTGATGACTATATTATCATCATGTTCAAATTGGATTTCTGATTCTTCTTTTTTGGCTGTAAATAAAGAAAAATAATCCCGCACTTTTTGTGGGTCTAATTTAGAGTCAGATCGAATATTTGCATACTGTGAATGCTCTTCAATTCCAATTACAGTGTTCTCACCACGGCCAATAGCTTTCTCAAATTTTCGGTGGATATCATTACATACTGCAAGTAATTCATATGCATTTGATGAGTTACAATTGGTTTGTCCATATTTAGCCAAATCGCGTATCCCAGTATTTTCCTCAATTTTTTTGTACCCCCCATGGATCAAGGTGCTAATTCCCCGTGTCATGGGTTTTAATAGCCAGGTAAGTGGAGTTGTACTTAATTCAATTACTCCCCTTAACATACTAAAAAGTCCATCAGCAAGGTATCGTGGCTTGAGCTTAAAAATACCAAATAAGGTTTTGCCTAATCCTATGAATAAGCTGGCCATTCCCACTAGTGGTTGTCTAAAATCCTGAGCCAATTGGGTATTACTCTTGTAAGGTTTGAAATAGTCAACAAAAATCTTGGCAATTTTTTTTGCAGTATGTTGTAGTGGAACATAACCAAGTTGCGCGAAGGTCACAAGATCGTATTTACGATGAGGAAACGGTCGCCACCTGGAATTAACATTTTCATTTAAATGATCATGAGTATAATGATCAAAATAGTCATCAATGACGGACCGACCCTCATAATGTTCATCAGGGTAAGAAGCATTTAAAGCACCCTTCACGACATTCATAGCATTCATAAAACTTCTAATTTGCCAAAAGCTGTATTTGCCAACCTCTCTGATCTTTTTAGGGGAAAAATCTTTTAAAAACCAGGATTGATATTCATCAAGTTTATTATCCAAGGCTGGTTTATTTTTAAATGAATCTTTAACAGGTGCTGCCATTATTGTTAAAAATTTAGCAGTTGCTTCAAGTCCAGCATTTAAACCTTTAAAATAGGATAACCCCAGTGCAGCATCCCCTTTTAAAATCACACGGGCATCATGATGCACGTTCACTATATTTTTTGCATGAGTGGCTGGTGCTTCATTTACGCTAATACGAACAGAACTGGAATCGAGTTGTTGACCAATTGACGTGGAGTCAACAATTTTATGTGTAATGTACTCACGAAGAAATGCCAATAATTTTGGAGGTATTATAATGTCACTTCGATTTTTACCTTCATAAAGCTTTATTGGATTTTTGGATGTAGCATTTTGTAATGATAAATAATCTTCTTTTGAAATCATCATTTGCATGGTTATGGGTGTTTTGCCTGTTGCCGGATCAAAATGGCCAACATATTCATTGGCAATTAACCCTTTTCTACCCATCAGCTGATAAAATTGTTCCACACTAACACCAGGCGCTTTTTCTTCTCCATTAACTTCATAACGCAATTGCAAAACAAAATCAAATTCATGCTTTACCTGATTGTTTTCAGAATATAACGCCTTACTCACCGTGCTATGAGTACCATCAGCGCCAATAATTAGACTGAGATTAGGATATTCATCTTTTATCGTCTGATTAATTTCCTCTTCTTTTACTTCATTCTTAGTTCTGATTTCAACGCCAATTTGTTTAGCTAATTGAGTGAACGTCTCTTGTAGTTTATTTGTGCGAATATGGGGATCTTTTTTTAATTGAGCTAACAATTCAGATAAAATAGGATCATTCTTACTACCAGTGGCCTTTATAATTGCTTCTAATTGCTTCGCTTGCATTACTAAAGTATGACTCCTTTGATACTGTTCATACTTTTCAAGCACTACTATATTTAAGGCAGGATTCAAACGTTTCAATCCCCATGCGTTAATAAGCCCTATTGGCCCCGCACCCACTATTAACACATCAGTATCACCAGCCATAATAACCCATATAAGTTTAAAATTAATCAATTGTAACATATAAAGAGCATAAAGTGATTGTTGTTGCTGTAATTTAGGTTTATAAATCTTTAATAGTGGATGTAAAATTCGAACAAGATAGACAACAATATCGTAAAACATTGTTTCTTTTTAAACAATCACACAAATTATTGGCTAGGCGTTGGATTGTATTTTTATTTAGTCAAAGGGCGCGTAAGCCAAGCAAAAACTCACTAACACGAACATGGATAAATTCCTGATTCCTCTGATTCCTCTGATTCCTAATTATAAAAATCATGACACAATGCAGGTCAAGTTCTGATTTTTCTGGTGAATTTCGCTCACTGAAATCAACCTGAGCAAAATCTATTGCTAATGTTAAACGAACCAGAACCCACCCTCCTCTTAAAATAAAAGTTATAGATTAAAATTGCATCGAATTGCGGAGTATGGTTCCGACGGAGACTTCTATTGATTGACGTGCGTATCACCAGCACACATTAATGTAATCATTGTTCGGACCCACCTTATTTTTGAGCAACTTCTAATGACGTGTAAATTAACATGTAAAATAAATATTATAAAACGTAAAAAGATTAGATATCTCCGTTGGCTTTCGGAGTTTCGGTGTCTCGTGAATTATATTGTTCGTATTGCTTGCTAACACTGGAAATGTCACAATAATGTGGCATCCTCAAAGAATAGCCCTTCTCCAGTCTTTTTAAGCTTATATTTTTTGGTGCAGCGTTTTCCGGTAAAAATTGTTGCAGATACGTATCTAACGAATCGTAGCGAATCTCCACTGGATGACGGGCGATGCCTATATCATCAGCACCACAGCCATAATCTTTAAAAGAATCGAATCCATAAGAGCAACCATCATGATCGAAATAGATTAAACGTAGTTCATCCAATTGGGTCACCATCACAGCCCCCTTGTTTAAGGAAAAATGCTGACATTCGACCCAAAGCGTTTTCTTATAATCAAGATTTGGATCTCTTTTTTGAACATAGAGACGAAATTCGTTATTTACACGGGTAAAATAAAACGTCCCCTCCTTAAGTTCCGGATTAAACAGCTCATAGAAGAGTCGTTCACCCCAATTTGGATAGTATCCCGCGGCACCAAATGCACTGTCCTGAAAAAAATTAAACCATTGCTTTGATACGGATTTTGCCTGAGCTCGTGTGTACCAATCCAAGCGCCTACCAATATTTATTCCTAATTCAGAAGGCATCCAATCAAAAAGTGAACCATGGGTTACTCCAGAGAGGATTATTTTTTTGCGACCGATTGTATGATTTTTTGTCTCTGAAGAGCTTATTTGTTCGTAATCAAGAGCGTGGCGCTCAATATAGGTATTGTAACCCTCCATTACTCTTTTATACATTAAATCAGAGGGCACATCATATGTACACGGTATACTGGCGAGAAAACTGGTGAGTGTGTCAAATGTTCTTTTATCGGATCGACGATGAATGTTCACGTGAAAATGCGTTTGTTGTTCCTGGTAGACTCCCCAAGAAAAAGAATGCTCGCCTTTAGTTAGGAGACGATACTCTTCATATGCTAGGACTTCAATACGGCCGTATACTAAGAACTGAATGCTCTCGACCCATATTTGTTGATTTATTTCGTATTCAGGACTACGAACTTGATAAAAGACACAGTAAACATCCTGATGATTTTTGGTTAGGTAGTAGGTCCCTTCGTCAAATTCTGGATTAAAAAGCTCGATTAAGGCATTTCTGTTTTCCCACTTGGGATAATAGTTTTTATGGTTAATAAGTTGCTGCCGATTCGATACACACTCGGTTTTTTGTTCCATAAAATGAGTCCTCTTCCAAAAAAATTTCAATATTGTATGATGACTAGTAAATAATCAATGTGTTAATTGCTGGCACGTTATTTTGAGTAAAAATTTACAGCTGTAAAGAATAGGGCAATAAAATTCGAGCTTTAAAACGCATCATTAAAATTCTTATCACTTGGTTTATGCATTACTGTTTAAAATTCAGCTTTAAGCATCTTTGTTAGACTAACCGTAGTCTCGAAGAAACGATACCCCCCAAGGCCGTTAATTAGTATGCAATCAATAAACTTCATTACCATAAGGTCTAAACTCAGAGATTCATCGAATATTGGAAACTCGGAGCTAGGATTATGCTCTCTTTACAAATTAAATTGTAAAGAGGCATAAACTAACGAAATTAATCGAAAGACCATCTAAATACTATTATGAGACACACATTTTCGATCATATTCCTCGCAAACACTAGAAATTTTGCAAAAATCAGGTTTTCTTAATGAGTAGCCATCAGCTGTTCTTTTCAATCTTAAATTTTTGGGTGCTGCATACTCGGGTAAAAATTGTTGCAAGTATGATTCTAAAGAGTTGTAGTTTACTGTCACATTCTTACTTGCGATGCCTATTAAATCATTACCACACCCATAATCTTTAAATTCATCAAAATCGTAAGAGCATCCGTCATGATCTTCGTAAATCAAACGTAATTCATCAGTTTGGGTAACCGATACAGTACCTCTATGTAAGGTTAAATGCTGGCATTCCACCCAAATAGTTTTATTATAACCAAGATCTTGATTTCTTTTTTGAATATAGAGTCGATATTCGTCATCTACCCGGGTAAAATAAAAGGTTCCTTCCTTTAATTCCGGATTAAACAGCTCATAAACAACCCTCTCACCCCAATGAGAATAATAGCCTGGAACGTTAAATGGTTTATCTTGAAAGAAATTAAAGCCGTGTCTCGATGCTGATTGTGCCTGATCAGAGACGGACCAATCTAATCGTCTATTAATATTTAATCCTACTTCAGTAGGTACCGAATCAAGTGATGAGTCATGGTTTGCTACTGAAGATGCTATTTTTTGGTAATCAAAATAGTGATATTTTATATTGGTATCGTAATCATTATTGATTCTTTTATACTTTAAATCAGATGGTGCATCTTTTTTGCAAGGCGTACTAGCCAAAAAATCAATAAATGAGCCAAATACTCTTTTATCAGCCCGTCGGGCAATATTCAAATGAAACTCACTTTGCTGTTCCTGGTAATCTCCCCAAGAAAAAGAATGCTCTCCCTTAACAATAAGACGATACTCATCATGTTCTTTGACTTGAACACTGTCATCTGTTAATGAAAACTGAATGCTTTCCACCCATAATTGTTGATTTTTTTCATTCTGAGGATTGCGAACTTGATAAAAGACACAGTAGTATTGATGATAATGTCTGGTCAGGTAATAGGTCCCTTCTTCCAAGTCTGGGTTAAATAATTCAATTATGGGTTTATCACCCCAATCAGGATGGTAACTTTTATGGTTATTAAATTGGTGCCAGTTTGACATACGTTCTATTTTTTGTTCCATAAAATAAATCTATTTAATTAAAAGAACCACATTATACTTAATGGTTAATTTATAATCAAGCGCATTGTTACTGTTTTGAGCAATCTGGATTAATTACTCAATACATCAAAATCATAAATTCATTAGAGGTTCTATCAATTTTTAAAACCTCTAATGATAATTAACATCACTGCATTCGGCAAAAAAAGCTTTATTGCTGAAGTCATTATATTATTTATGAGACACAATATTCCTTTCATACTCCTCGCAAACACTCTCAATGGGCAAATAATTGGGCTTTTTTCTAAACCTGATGCAAAACTCATCTCTTTTCCATCCTAAATTTGAGGGAGCTGGTTCTTTATTTAAAAATTGTTGCAGGAACGATTTTAAAGACTCGTAGTCTATTTTCACTCCCTTACTGGCGATGCCCATTAAACAGTCTGTGGAGCAATAATCCTCATATGAATCAAATTCGCCACGCTTTCCATAAAGCTCTCCATCATTGAGCGGACGTAATTCATCGATTTGGGTAACCGTAATAGTGCCTTTATATACGATAAAATGCTGACACTCTACCCAAAGGCTTTTATTACCTTCATAATTATTATTTCTTTTTTGAATATAGAATCGATACTCCTTATTTATGCGGGTAAAATAAAAGGTGCCTTCTTTTAATTTCGGATTGAATAGCTCATAAAAATAAAGCTCTCCCCACTGCGGGTAATAACCAGAAGTAAACGGTTTATCATGAAAAAAATTAAACCATTGTTTCGATACTGATTGTGCCTGGGCCAAAGCAAACCAACCTAATTGCTTTTCGATATTTAATCTAATTTCAGGAGATATTAAATCAAGAAATGAATATTGATGTTTATCTAAAATCATATGATCATTAAGCTGCGATTTAAGCTCGATAAAATCTTCTGTTCTTACGTTACATAATGCCGTCATGGCATTCAACTCAATTGACAACTCGTTGTTATTGGACTGTTTACTCCTAACCCTAACATCCTTAGGCCACAAGCTCTGCCTATCTATTGCAAAATCAACAGATAACTTAGAATCAATACTAAACCAATCTTCCAGTGCGTTATAACAGTCATAGAATTGTCTCGATGATTTCGGCTGGGAGGTAAACTTAGGCACAGGATAAAATGAAATATCAGAGCAGTATTCATAAACAACATGCATGGGTAGCAGTTTCTGTGCGCCTCCAACCCCTTCTCGCCACTGTTTTTGAATGGCCTCCCAACTTTTTTTACCCTCTTTTATAGAATCCGTCTGTGTTTTCAGCTCTTTGATGATGGTGTTATTAAAATCAAAATGCTTCTCAGTAACTGTTTTCCCATTGAGCTTATAAGTCACTCCGTCAGCATTTAGTTTGTTGTACTGAGCAAGCAATTGTGCGAATACAGCATGGCCTTCTTGATTATGGGGGATGCACGCAATCATTGCTGTCCACATATGTCTATCTAAAGCCCACAACGTATATTCAAAAGCACTGATGTTCTCAAACTCTCGTTCGGAACAATCCGTAACAACACTCCTTTTAAAAAATAAACTTAAGTCCTTTCTTACCATTGCTTTAACCGCATCATATTCCCCACGGGTTACATAATGCAATAATTTACGAATACCAATCATCGGCCCAAGCAAAGTCCTATGATAGGTTGATGTCTGAGCTAACTTACCTAACACACTCTTAGAGCCGTGATACGCAATTGAAATTTCAAGTTCTTTTGGTAATTCATTAAAATTATCGTTTTTGGATTGCATGCGTTCACCTTTACTCTAGTTACTCAGTAATAAAATGAGGATTATACTTGGATTAATTGTTAAAATAAATGTCTTTGTGGATTTAATTCATTCAGTTATCGAGGAGCGGTCAAGGCTGGTTTCGCATTCAAGCGAAGCTAAACCCGCTAAGCACCCTAAGATTTTGGGTGCATTATTGAGCAATTAGCTTTTATCGCAATCTTAGTAAATATACTTACATAGATTTTATCCATACAATTTTGGGAGATTGTTTTTTAACAAATTTGATCAGATTTAAAACAAAGTGTATAATGCTTTTTTTAAATTAAGAGAGGTGGTTTCATGGAGCAAAAAATGGAAATAGAAATTAATAATAATTGGCAGATACTTTATCATCATGAAGGTTATTATCCAAATTGGGGAGGACACCCCATTATTGAATTATTTAACCCAGATGTGGCTCAAGGAACCTTCTATCTGACGGATCATCTAGGTTTCTGTCTCTTTTATCAGGCGCGCAACCCTCAACATGAAAAAAATCAACAACCATGGGTAGAATGTATTCATTTTTTACTAACCAGCGAAGGCGTTAAAGTCTTAAAAAAAGAGGAGTATCGGCTCATTGTTAAAGGAGAACATTCTTTTTCTTGGGGCACTTACCAGGCGCAACAAAGTCAATTTCATTTGAATATTACCAGTCAAACGGATAATAGAATTTTTGGCTCTCTCATCGATTTTCTAGCCAGTACACCTTGCAAGGGCGCTGCAACACCTGATATGAAGTATACAAGGATAAATAAAGATTATGATACACAAGTATCCTATCATTATTTTGACCCTAAAAGTATAACCTCTTCAATAACAAACGATAACTCATTACTTGATTCGGCAACTACTGAAAGAGAATCAAATAATAGGCGATTAGATTGGGTCTCCTCAGCTCAGGGACAATCAACCACCAAGCACGGCGTTAATTTCTTTCACGATAAACCATTTAACGCTCCAGGCTATTATCCGCATTGGGGTGATCGTGTTTTGTATGAGCTATTTAATCCCAAATTAAAGGAAGGCACCTTTTATTTTACCCGGGTAGATAACGAATATCGACTCTATATCCAAAGAAAGAATGATGATTTTGATTTTCGTACAAACATTTGGGTGGAATGCCAACATTTTACCTTAGATAAGGGCAGTATTTCGATTACCCAAATCGATGAATTACGCCTGATTGAAGTCTACTATGACAAAGGGTTACCCTATCTTGAGTCATTTGGGTATTATAAAGACTATGGCTGTGGTGATGATTTAATAGGTATCGCCAGTAAGTGTGAGAAGGTTGACTACAATTCTTTAGAAACATATTTGCAACAGTTTTCATCAGATAATGCTGCCCCGCAAAACTTAAGATTGAAAAGAACGGCCAATGGCTACTCTTTAAGAGAGCCTGATTATTTGAAAATTGACAGTATTTGCGAGGAACATACCAGAACATATATGTCTCATAAATAATATATTTATAAAGTTGTCTAAATAATATTAACACGAATTAAGATAACATTGAGCAAATCATATGACACTATAATTCAGAGGCTCCATTGTACGGATAGCCTCTGAGTATTTGACCCAGATATCTTTAGTGTGGATGTAAAATTGGAACTGGATCAATATCGAAAATTTTGTTTCTTTTTAATCGATCACACAAATGAATGGCTAGGGGTTTGTTTGTATTTTTATTAGCCAATGGGCGCGTAAGCCAAGCAAAAACTCACTAACACGAACATGGATGAATTCCTGATTCCTCTGATTTTTAATTATAAAACTCATCGCACAATGCAGGTTAAGTTCTGATTTTTCTGGTGAATTTCGCTCACTGAAATCAACCTGAGCAAAATCTATTGCTAATGTTAAACGAGGACGAGCAATTATTTTATTTAAAGATTCAAGCAGGTAGCACTCGATTAAGTGAATAAGAGTACCCGTATCATTTTCTGAAACACTTATTTTTTCGTTCCAGACATGAAAATCAGCCGTTTTGGACAAGGAGGTAAAATCTGGGCTGTACGTGCTATTATTTATATCATTATATTCTTTCTCAGGACAGTGAGCCCAAGTGATGCTGTTATCCTCTTCCAGGCGAACCATACCTTGATAAAAACGGCCATTAAAATGGTTACTTAAAGCAAAACAATAAGCACCAGTGTGCTGAATAAAAACGATATCCCCTTTCTTTAGGTTCGCAAGATCAGTTCGCTCAAGAATAACATCTCCAGCAAAACACAAAGGCCCCCCTAAAGAATCACTGCCGTTATTCGACAATGGTTTATGTTCCTGAGTTAAAATTTGATGAGGAGTTTTTAAGGCAATTTGGTTAATTAATTGATCGCAGCCTACGTCAATTATACCCCACCTTTTCCCGCGTATTTGCTTGAGTTGCCTGATCTTGGTTATTAACCCCATGGTATTTCCAATCAATGAGTTACCCGGCTCTACCATATAAATTTTGTTTTTATGCATTAAAGGAGATAGTAGTTCAGCTAAATCCGAAATATCGGGAAATAGATCTCCCTCCGTATAGGGAATACCTAATCCTCCCCCTATATTAATAATCTCAATTTCCTGCCCTTTGTATTTTAATTCTTGAGCTATTTCATGCAAATATTGAATCATTACCGCAAAATTTTGCAGATTATCTATTCGACTGCCTGCATGTAGGTGAAGACCGCGAATTTTTAAAGGCAAGTTTTCTAATACTAATAAATCCTCTGCGGCAATGCCAAATTTTGCTTGCGATGATCCATGTGCCAGGATTTTTTGAGTTTCTGTGGACTGTTGCGCGGAAAGATTTATCGCAGGATTTATACGGATTAGAACATCCCCAGCGCAGGATGCTGAATTAATTTCCCCTGCCAGCTCATACAGAAACTCTAGAGAATCGATAACCACTTTGCCTTTATTTTTTAAGAGGAACAGGGCTAAATCCAAATCAGGGCACGGAGTGTTGTAAATAATGCGATCAATAGAGATACCGGCCTGTTGCGCCATATTAACCTCTGCATTGCTGGCACAGTCAGCCCCACACCCTAATTTATTGAGTTCCTGTAGAACGGCAAGCGATGGATTTGCTTTAACCGGATAAACAATACGCTCAGCTTCCCCCACCAATTTTAAATACGCAGCTACATTTCGTTTCAATTGCTGCGGATTAAATACATAAAGTGGTGTTCCAAATTGCTTCCCCACCGCTGCAAAATCAATGTTTTTGGACCATTGCTCCATAAATTATTCCTTTTTAACCACGGGAATGGCATAAACGACCTCACCACTCATGAGTCCGTCAATGGTAAAATTCATGGTATAAATAATCCGATTAAAATTACTGGTTTTATTGTTTAATTCCATATGGACGTTATAGATACCTTCCTTACGCTCCGATGAAATCGATTGCATTCTTTTTTCATGATGCTTCATCAGATAAAATTCCCCGTGTTTTTCTTCCAACTGATTATCCCAACAGGCAAAAATAACCCCCAGTTGAGCTGTATAGATGCTTGGAAGGATGGTATTAGTCAGGTTAAGGTGTGCTTGATTTGAAGAGGTATTATTCGATTCTATTTCAGCCTTAATCCCTTGTGGCGAAATAGTGGTCTTTCTGATTTTATAACTAATCGTTTCGTATGGACTATTCATCCAATCCGGAATTATTGGTGCAATAACCGATCGTTGAAGATTTACTTTTAAAATCGGATTTATTGGTTTTATTTTCTCTTTTAACTGGATGAAAAAGACTGCTTTTCCACGAAAAGCCCCATCCATCACCGAAAAATCCATCTCGTAAATAAAACCCGACCCATTAGCTTGTGGCACTCCCATTTCCATAAATATTGGAATGTTAGTCGATATTCTTATCGGTTTAATATAGCTCTGGGTTAATTCCTTTAATTGAATCGATTCCACGGAATCAGCAGGATAATACTGGTGAACAAAAGTGGTGAACATTTGGATTAAGGCTACTTTGCAATTGAATATATTTAGATGAAACATTTTATCTGAAGGCATGAAGTAGCGTGTGACATCGATTAACGCAGTTACTTGCTTCGAATTTAAAACCATCGACGTCAATTGAAGTGTCTCTTCCTGATATCCGTGGTCAAGAAATGTTGAAAGCCAGGACTCCCGAATGATTAATGGTTTATAATTGGAATCTTTTATAACCGAGGCCACCGTATTCTCTTTATTTTGCATCTTTAAAGTCGATTCCAACAGTTGATCTACGGTACGACATTCGTAGACAAGGTCTACTGGTAAGGAACAATGAAGATATTTCTCTAAATCATGAACCAGCGATACCGCATGAATGGAATCCAAACCAAGACTTTGCAATGCTTTTTGAGTGTCTACCATAGGTTTAGGTATTAATTTTTTTTGATGTAACCAGTTACCTATCCATTTCAATAACCCCTCTTTTTCTTCATTTGAATAGAGTGATACCTCAAGAGATGACGATTGGTGCTCCTCGTCTCTTCTTTCTGTTTTCTGGAATCCTGATTTAAATATTGGATCATCGCTCTGTTCCATTTGTCCTGGGAATGATTGTTCGAGCCAGCCAATACTTTGTTCATAGGGAATTGAATTTTTATTAAATAGCAGTAGAGGCACTTTATGAGCTACGTTGTGAGTCAAAATGTCAAGTTCCTGTTGCCAGAGTGACTTTGCCCACAAAGCAGTATCCGGATCAGCTCTTTCGGGCAAAGCCGCGTATAAGCTAATATAACTAATGACAACTCCCAGATGATACCTTAACAAGGTTATTCCAGAAGAACCGACTATTTCCAAGGCTTGTTCTTTCCATTCCTTAACATGGAGCGGAAATGAAGTGAATTCTTCTTGAACTTGACTCGAGGCTTGCAAAAAGTCCAGAATCATTGGTAATTTGTCCGGTTTTTCCAATACTAATGCCCCAAGGTAATCAAAAAGCACCTCAGATGTACCTTCAAAAATTCGCATCACCCGGGCATCTCGCATTATTTGCGCAATACCGTTTATTTCAAGATAACCTCTTCCACCCAAAACCTGCATGCATTGATCAGTTATTTTCCATAAAAATTCAGTACTAAGCAGTTTATTAACCAATGCGAGCTCTACAGGGAGCGGCTCCCCATTATCGATCTTAGCGATACAATTTTGTAATAGATATTCAGTAGCGCTTATCGAGAAATGCATGTCATTGATTCGTTTTATCCAGAGTGGATTCTCAACTAATAACCCAGTAGCAATATTACGATTCTGACTAAACCTGGTCGCTATTTGAACACAGCGTTTCATAGCACCAATACATAATGAGGCCATACCTAATCGAGAATTTGTTAATGTTTCTTCTGCGATAACTAACCCTTGTCCAGGCTGCCCAAGAACATACTCCGGAGCTACGTATACGTTTTCAAAATGAATGTGATTTTGTGACATTGCTTTAAGACCCATAGTGATGGACTCATCACCCTGACGTATTCCTGGAAGATCGGTGGGTAACGCAAACGCAGTGATACCTAAAACCTGATTTTTGTGATCGTACGCTTTGGCAAAAACATTAATAATACCCGACCATGCAGCCGAGCCAGACAAGCACTTAGAACCATTTATAATCCAGCCCCCCTCTTCAACCGCTTTTGCCGTGGTTTGAATTTGATGTACGTCAGAACCTGCGGCCGGTTCTGTTAAAGCAAAAGCAGCCAGGTCATGTCCCTGAGCCAGCAAGGGAATATATTTTTCTCGAACACTTGAATTGCCATATCGAAATAAAGGATAGATATTAGAATTAGCCAAACCAACAAAGATTCCAAGAGATAAATTAATTGCTGAGATTTGTTCCAACAATCGGAAACTTTGGCGAAAGTTTAAACCTAACCCCCCCATTGATTTAGGTATTTGCAAGCCAAATAATCCTTTTTGAGCAAAATGCAACATGATATGCGGAGGAATACATCGGCGTTCGTCCATAATAAAAGGGTTAATTCGTTTTACACCATACTCCCGCAACCAATTGATTAAAGATTCTTCAATTCCCTGTTCACTTACTGATAAAAGCGGATGCGAAGATTCCTCATCCTCCTCAACCAGGCTACTGGACCAAGTGTAAAGAACTTTAAAACCACACTGCATTAGGGCATTTTTGGAGGCTTGTCTTTGTAATTTGCCGCTTGATGTTTTTAATAAAGAGTGAGCACGTACTAAATGTATTTCATGCAATCGAACATCGCATTCTTCACTCACATGAGCATTTATTTGGGCAATAATTTTGCCAAAATCCTCATTTGGAGCAGGTTTTAACTCCGCAATTACTATAAGCTTCTCAGTATCCTCTCTTTGTATTCCAACCGCGACGACACAGCCTGTCCGTATTCGCGGATGCGCAGCAGCTACTGCTTCTTCAATCGGATGCGGGTAGAAATTCTCGCCGCGAATTATAATCAGATCTTTTATTCTGCCTGTTACAAAGAGATGACCTTCATGTACAAGTCCTAGGTCTCCAGTTCGGAGAAATGGTCCTTGATTATCAGTAGTATATGCATTAAAAACAGACTTGGTTAATAGCTCTTTATCTTTACCCCAGTATCCTGTGGCATTAGAATCCCCCTGTACCCAGATCTCCCCAACCTGATTTTCAGGTTGTTTCACCAAAGTCTCAGGTTCAACTATTAAAACCTTCTCGAACTTATTGATTATCCCACTGCTGACGATACACTCACTATCCTCTTTATTCGAAGCTTTAATAAGCCCTCCTGAGGACAAACCGTTTTTTGGAATAAATAGCTCTGTGTTAGATTGACCTAAATGATTCCCCACCACAAACAAAGTTGTTTCAGCCATTCCATAACAACAATAAAATGCAGACTTGTTAAATCCACAGGGTTCAAATCGATCACTAAAAGAATTTATGGTTTTCGAACTAATCGGTTCTGCACCATTGAAAGCGGTTCTCCATGTAGATAAATCTAAATCCGTTAAACACGCATCCGGAGTATTTTGAACGCAAAGCTGGTAGGCAAAATTGGGGCCGCCAGAAATGGTTACCCGATATTCTGAAATAGATTTAACCCAGACAGAAGGATTTTTTATAAACTCAAATGGAGAGATTAAAACATCCTCAAAATTGCTAAAAAGTGGTTGCAGGATTCCACCTATGAGACCCATATCATGAAATTGGGGCAGCCAGTTAAACATAATGTCGTCTTCATCTAACACCATCGAGTTTTTGATTAATAAGGAATTATGATACAGATTGTGATGGCTCACCATCACCCCTTTTATGCCTCCGGTCGAGCCTGAAGTATATTGCAGAAATCCTATCTCATCGAGTTTAGGTTTCGGCAAATTATTATCTTTTTCATCAGGTAACGAATCAGTACATATAAAAGTTGAATTCTTGAAAAATTGTTCTTCAGAGTGCTGCATACTTCGTTGAATTTTATTATATGTGTTCTCTGTGGTTAATAGAACCTGAGCAGAACAGTCAGAAATAATATTTTTCAACCTTACTGCAGTTCGTTTTGAAACGGGCGGATAGGACGGAACGGCAATTACATGAGCGGCAAAACACCCGAGTAATGCTGCAATAAATTCAAATCCAGGCGGATAAACCAGTATCGCTCGTTGACCAATTAATTTTTCTTTATCAAGCGCCACAGCAATGGTAGAAACCCGTTCGTATAGTTGTTTATAAGTTATTGTTTGCACAGGAGTGCCAGGTTCAATAAAGCGATAAATAATTTTGTGCGGGTAACGCTCGGCTCTTTTTTCTAATAATGTAACAAAATCAATAACATCTTTAATAAACTCCATTGTCACGCTCCTTTTATCCACAATATTGCTATTATTCTGTAAAAGTATAGGACAAATGAACTTAATACGAGGTTAATTGAACATAAAATGTTTAAAAACTCATAAGTTCAACCTCAAATTAAGAAAGGGGAATTTAAACCAGTGGACACATAAACATAAATAAATTTCTGAAGTGTGTTCCAATTGCTATATGAAGACTATTAGTTTGATTCGCAAGAAATGACAAAACACCTTTTATACACCAATTTGATCTATATAAATACTGTAAGCCCTGTTTAATTACACCAAAACGCGATATAATAGCTTTTTTTATCATGGAAAAAATGTTGTGAGTCAAATTTTAGCCCAATTGCGCGAAGCAGTATGTAATAGCGATTCTAAAGAAATTGACGATATCGTTTTTCAATTAAAAAATGAAACAACTCCAGATGAGCTTTCTGAGTTTAAAAAGCATTATAGTGCTTGTAAAATGAATTTTTTTTCACTACTTGGTGAATCGAAATTAACATATTTAGAAAAACAAAAATTAGTCAATGACATTTCTTTTGTTATTAGCAAAGATTCAAACGCTACTATTCTTCCTCAAAAACGAAAGGCAGAAAATCATATTGAGGCATCAGAAAGACCTCTTAAAAAAACAAAAACTGACGAATGTTCGCATGAAAACAACATAAATAATTTCGACAATACCAAAGAATTATTAGAACTCGGTTATACTTCCCAGCACATCCAATCATTGAATCAGCTTAAAGATTCGAAAAAAATAATTCCCCTGCTTATTGAATTACATCAAAGCAAAATTATTTTGCCTCATAAAGAAGATCTTTACTCAATTGCAATTATTGGACCAGAGAACTTACGGTCTTATCTCAATCACTCAAATTCTTTGCGTAAATTAAATTTCACCAGCGATGAAATCTATAAATTAGTAAAATTTAAAGGTGCAGAAAAACGTATACCGCTTCTCATTATGCATTACGAGGACTTCAAAAGACTCAAATTAACGCAATTGGAAATCATTAAGATTTTCTACAACAATACAGGCATAGACGCTATAAATAAGGTCTTAACGTACCTGCCCTATTTAAGAAAAAAAGAATGCCCCTTAAATTGTGTTAAAAACATCACTAACCATACTACCGGAAGTATATTAAAGATAATTGCAGAGAACTATCTTTTATTTTTACCAAAAGATTGGGAGCAATTAGATTTAACTATATATAATACAGGCTTTTACGAACTTAAAAGACATATTAACCAATTAATAAAAGAGTATGGGGTACAGACTGGCACTTCGAGCTCGGTGGATATAGCAACTGTATCGACGCAAATAGTAACGAGTTCACCCAACTTTTTTTTTCAGCAAGCAACAACTCCTCCTGAAGGTAATAGCTCAAACTCCAAGATGGATTTAACCAACTTTTTAAATTAATATAATTCATGTAATGAGTCATATTTGCTTTCTGCAAACGCACCTTACGCAATAGTTTAAAATGTTGTTTTTTATCTATAATTTAACTAAATTATTAAAAATTTATTGATTTGATTAACAAATGATCATATAATATTATTTTTAATCTAACCTACTCACGTTATGTCAAACGTATATATTGATTTATGTCTGGCAATAGAGAAAGGCGAAATCCTACGCGTCAATCGGATTATCGATCGCGTTCTTAATGAAAACAATTCCTCCGAAATAAAGTTAGTTTATGAGCACTACATGTCCACTAAAGAACAATTCAAAGTGCTATATAGTCAGGCAAATTTACTATCTAAATTAAGTGAAGATGACATAACCACCTTACAATTTGAAGTTGATCGTTTTATTTCCATTATCCTCATAAAATATGAAACGTTAAAACAACTAGAACAACGGCTAAAAAGGAAAAATAGCGATTCTCATTTTAATGAACCTGCGGCAAAAAAAATTAAAGTTACTCCGGACATAGCGACACAAGCTGATAGCTATAAAATACTTAATAATTTGGGCTTTTCACCGAATCAGATTCACTCTATTTTTCAATTCAGTAGCAATCTAAAGTTTGACGTAGAATGTATTGTTACTCTTAAAACAACATATGAAATCAGTGATGCTAATATTTGCAATTTGATTGAAAAATACAAAACCCTCTCCGAATTATGCGAAACTATTAAAAAATTATATGAATTAGAGTTATCTACAGATACATCACCCAAACTCACATCTAAGCAAATAAATCACATGATTAAAACGAATAAATTCTTTTATAACAGTCAATATTTAGTTCAGAATTGGGATAACATAAATAAGGAACATTTAACCTTTGACGAAATAAGAAAAATCATCAAGGTTTATAATGTAGATGATT
>JAUXYG010000136.1 GCA_030694525.1 Legionella sp.
TCATCAAAATCTTCACTTGCCATAGATGGCGCAGCATTCGATTCTTGTGCATAGTTTTGTTTTGCCGCTGGTGCACGTGAAGGAGAGGGTGCTCCTCCTTGACTGCCACGGCTATCTAACATTTGCATTTCCGCAGCAACAATTTCAGTGGTATATCGTTCAACGCCTGCTTGATCTTGCCATTTACGGGTACGTAAACTTCCTTCAACGTATAATTTGGAGCCCTTGCGTACATACTCTCCTGCTATTTCACCCAGACGGTTAAAACAAACAACGCGGTGCCATTCTGTACGGTCTTGTTTTTCACCAGTAGTTTTATCCTTCCATGATTCACTGGTTGCTACAGACAGAGTGGTTACTGCGTTACCATTGGGTAAATATCGCACATCCGGGTCAACACCAACGTTGCCTACCAGGATGACTTTATTTATTCCTCTTGCCATTTATTATCTCCTGCGAAAGTTAGATAAATAGTATACCTAATTTGTCGTTTATTGCGTAGCCACTGTACTCAATATAATTATATTAATGGAGCAGTGTTGTCATTAATCACATCCTGCGCTGTTCCAGGGTGATAATGTTCTTTATCTATGCGTAAATAGAGTACCTTTTCCTCACTGGCAAAAAACACTTCTTTGATTCCCGAGACATTCAATAATTTTTGCATTAAAACAGGATTGAGTTTTTCGCCACGTTCACCTGTGTAAGGAATAATTAATGTAGTAAGGTAAACATTTGGCTTCATAAACCACGCAAAAGCAAACCAGACTAAGCTTATAAAAGCATTCCCGATAAATATACCCGTGCTACTGGTCCATTGAAACAGCACACCTGCCAAAGTTCCTCCTGCAAAGATTCCTAAAAACTGTCCCGTTGAGTACACACCCATTGCGGTGCCTTTATTATTGGGATTTGCCTGCTTCGATACCAGTGAGGGAAGTGACGCTTCAAGAATATTGAATGCAACAAAATAGATAAACATTAAGAAACACAGGCTAAACCAGTTGGCATGAGTATATGACAGTAACAGTTGACTTATAAGGGTTGCCAAAACGGCCATGAGAAAAACAGGTTTCATTAATTTTTTCTTTTCAGCCAAAATAATAAATGGAATCATTGCCAGAAAAGAACAAAACATTAATGGCAGATAAAAATGCCATTGCTGAGATAAATGACCTTCCTTGATTTGCTGAATCAAAATCATTGGAATAGCAAAAAAAGTTGATGTTAATATAAAGTGTTGGCAAAAAATACCAAAATTAAGGCGTAGCAAATGTTGATTGGTGAGTACGGCTCTAAACAGTGCCGGATTGGTTTCGCTGTCCGAATGAAAGCGTTCCTTTTGCGGGGTAGGAATCACCAGATGAAGCAAGATAATTCCTAAAATTGCCAGAACTGTTGTGAGATAAAAAATTCCTGCAAGACCATAACGATGTGATAGTGCTGGGCTGATAATCATTGCCAGACTAAATGATACCCCAATGGTCATACCTATAACGGCCATAGCTTTGGTACGTTGTTCATCAGGTGTAAGATCCGCAAGCAATGCAATGAGAACACTCCCTATCGCACCAGTTCCTTGCAAGGTTCTTGCTAAGATCATTCCCCCTATCGAGCTGCTTAACGCACCAATCAGGCTACCGCATGCGAAAAGAAGTAAGCCTATTGTAATCATGGGTTTTCTACCCAATTTATCGGATAACATACCAAATGGAATCTGTAATAACCCTTGAGTTAAACCATATCCTCCCAAGGCAATACCGATTAAAGCAGGAGTAGCTCCATCCAAAGCTGAAGCATAGATAGTAAATACTGGAATAAGTAAAAATAATCCCAACATTCTAAATGAAAAAATAGTCGCGATGGGAAAAACAGTTTTAGACCAGGAATACTTCATTAGTTTTATATATCAATATGATGATTAACAGATGGTACAAAGTTAGGACTTTATAAACAAGGAAATTTATAAATTAACCTTAAAACAAACGATATATTTTATCTATACAGATAGTTAATCCATTTAATTGCTATATCTAATCATTTTATTACAGCACCTCTCTAAAAACCCCGTCATTGACAGATGGGTTAATTCACGGTAGTTTGATTCCCTTTTTTATACTCAAGGACTACCAAAAATGAGTTCTGTATTTGCTGGGAAAGTCAGTTTAATCACTGGTGGTGCTCGCGGCATTGGTAGAGCTACCGCTTTAAAATTAGCTCAAGCCGGTAGCGATATTGCTATTGTATATTACAACAGTTCAGATGAAGCCCAGAACCTTGTGGCAGAAATTCAGGCTATGGGGCGAAAAGCAGTAGCTTTACAGGCAAATGTTGCTGATCATCAGTCGGTTAAAGAACTGTTTAGCCAATTTCGAAACCACTTTGACCATCTGAATTTTTTAATCAGTAATGCTGCCAGTGGTGTGTTAAAACCCGCGTTACAAATGTCCACCAAGCATTGGCGCTGGTGCATGGAAACAAATGCCTTAGCCTTAAATCATCTGGTTAGTGAAGGGCGAGAGTTAATGCCTAAAAACAGCCGGGTATTAGCTTTATCAAGCCTGGGAGCATCTCGGGCGATACCCAATTATGCGTTTATAGGCGCTTCAAAAGCAGCATTGGAAGCTTTAGTTCGCTCTTTAAGTCTGGAGTTAGCACCTTTTGGAATTACGGTGAATACGATATCTGCCGGAGTAGTAGATACCGATGCATTAAAACATTTCCCTAATCGGGAGCAATTACTGGATGAGTATCAGGCTCATGCTTTAGCTGACAGACCATTGACTCCGCAAGATGTGGCAGACGCGGTATATTTACTATGCTTGCCTGAGGCGGCAATGATTAATGCACACACCTTATTTGTTGATGCAGGCTACAGTAGAGTAGGCTAAATTTTAAACTTTTCAAGATCAATAGATATAAAGCTTTTTTTTATGATATAATTTGCAGCTTTGATCTAGGTCAGTCCTGAGGAAGAATGATGAATGTAGCTGGCGTTTACCCTAAAGTTAGGGAAATTATTGCTGATGTATTAGTTATTGATGAAGAAGAAGTATCTTTAAACAGCCGTTTAATAACGGATTTAGGTGCGGAATCCATTGATTTTCTTGATTTGGTTTTTCAGTTAGAAAAAGAGTTTAAAATTAAAATTCCACGCGGACAATTAGAGAAAAATGCACGCGGTGATTTGGCAGAAGATGAATTTGAGAAAGGCGGCACCTTGACTGCAGCGGGTCTGGAAGCCTTAAAAAGTTATTTAAGCGAGGTTCCTGCTGATCAGTTCAAAACAAATATGAAAGTTAATGAAATTCCTATGTTGTTTACTGTTGAGACCTTCTGCAAATTAGTAGTAGCTGCAGTGAGTGAACAGCATGCTGCTACTCCGGTTGCCTGATGTCGTTTCTCTTTGTAGATAGAATAGTACAATTATCCCCTGGTGAATTAATCCGGGGGGTAAAGCATATAACCCGTGATGATCCTTACATGACTTTAGATGATCAAGGGATTCCCTGTTTTGTTCCCTCATTAATAGGTGAAACTCTGGGACAGTTAGCTGCCTGGAATGTGATGCATTATAACGAATTCACCCAGCGCCCAGTGGCAGGAGTTGTCTCCAGCGCTCAATTGCATCGCCCGGCATATGTGGGTGACACGTTATTACTTGAGTCTTTTATAGAGGTTCTTGATGATAAAGCAGTTCAATATCATAGTGTGGCTCGTATAGGGGATGATCCAGTATTCACTATAGAAGGAGCTTTGGGGCCTTTACTACCGATGGCTGATTTTATTGAAGATGGTCTAATCCGACAACAATTTGCAGAAATTTACCGTCCAACTGATTGGACTGTATACAGCAATGCCTGCAGCGATCTGAAATCCATAAAGCCATTATCCATCAAGGAATTAAACGTAACTCCAATGACCTTTGACCGGATAATTGAACGTGATCCTGGCGTAAGCATGATTGCCGAAAAACGCATCACTCGATCAGCTCGTTATTTTGCGGATCACTTTCCTAAAAAACCGGTTTTACCGATGACGGTGCTGCTTGAATGTAAATTAAATTTGGCACGGGAATTTATTAGAGACGCTGGCTTTTCCACGTCATATAAAGTGAGTGAGCTGCGTAAAATAAAGATGAATGAATTCGTTCAGCCGGGTGACATACTTACCTGTCATGTTAAGTTAAAGCACCAAACTCCTGATGAAATAGTTTTATCTTATCGCAGTGAGGTAAATGACAAACGTGTCTGCGTAGTAGAAGTCGTGTTGATTCCAAAAGGTAAATAATATGAATAAAAGACGAGTAGCGATTACTGGTTTAGGGGTGGTATCACCTTTGGGGCATAATGTAGAAACTACCTGGCAAAACTTAATGGATGGTCACTCAGGGGTGGCTTCTATTTCTCATTTTGATGCCAGTGCATTTCCTACCCATATTGCTGCAGAAGTTAAAAATTTTATTCCCGACGCTTCATTAGTTAATAAACACACCCGGTTTGCCATGTCTTTTACTCATTATGCCCTCGAAGCAGCGCGTCAGGCTTTTGCTGATGCCGGAGTGCTTCCTACGGCCGAAAATGCATCGCGTTGGGGAGTAGTGGCTGGTAGCGGAATGATGACCGCTGAATTTGATTATTTAAATCGTTTTCAACAAGCTTGTGCTTTAGACGGAGTAGCTGATTGGAATCGGTTACAAGAGAAGGCCAGTGAGTTTTATCGGTTAGTTGATTTTGGAAAAACCACTTCTAACTCGGGATTGTCATTACTTATTCAGCAATTTGGTCTTAAAGGGTACGCCTCATCGGTACATACAGCGTGTGCGTCTGGAGGACAGGCATTGGGATTGGCGATGCAGGTTATTCGTCGTGGTGAGGCTGATTTTATGTTGGCGGGTGGCTTTGATTCCATGATAAACCCTCTTGGGTTATCGAGCTTCTGTCTTTTAGGAGCTTTATCTACATATAATGATACGCCTGCAACAGCTAGCCGTCCTTTTGATGGAACCCGTAATGGGTTTGTACTCGGTGAAGGAGCAGCATTCTTAATTCTTGAAGAGTGGGAAAAAGCAAAGGCTCGCGGAGCACATATTTATGCGGAGCTTGCGGGGGAAGGAAATTCCTTGAGCTCTTATCGGATCACCGATTCTCACCCTAACGGAGACGGTGCTATTCAGGCTATAGAGCGAGCCTTGGCCGATGCGGGAGTCAAGCCAAGTGAAGTAGATTATATAAATGCGCATGGCACTTCGACTAAAATGAATGATTTAAGCGAAACAAACGCTATTAAAGCAGTTTTTGGTGATCGGGTTGCCAACTTACCGACCAGCTCAACAAAAAGTCAAACGGGGCATTTGATTGCCGCCGCCGGTGCCTTGGAAGCCGTGCTTTCTGTAAAGGCGATAGAGCAGGCTCGCATTCCAAAAACGGCTAATTTGACTACTCCCGATCCTGAATGCGATTTGGATTATGTCGTTGATGGCCCACGCGAAAAATCTCTCGGGGTTGTACTATCAAATTCTTTTGGTTTTGGCGGATCAAATAGCTGTCTGTTGTTTAAGCATCCTGAGTTCGAAGGAGCAAATTAATGAGTAGCGACAATCGAGTATTTATCACTGGACGTAGTGCCCTGACATCTGTAGGTGCCACTGCCGATAACACATGGAATGCTATTTTAAATGGAGAAAGCGGAATCGCCGAGATAGGTGATTGGGACATCTCCCAATGGTCATATCGACTGGGTGGAGAATTAAAAGAGTTTCAACCGGCAAAAATGTTACCTGACCGTAAATTGATTAAAGTAATATCGCGCCAGGATGTTATGGGGATACATGCTGCAGTTCAGGCGGTAGAACACAGTCAAATGATTGCTTATCGAGACTCTCTTGATTCGCCAGAAGATTTTAACGAACAAACAGCCGTATATGTGGGGTCTCCAGGAAATAAATATTTTCAACAATACGATTTTTTACCCTTATTAGCTAAAACAAATGAGAACATGCAGCAGTTTGCCAATCAATTGTTTGATGAAGTGCACCCTACATGGTTACTCCGGATTTTGCCTAATAATGTACTTGCTTACGCAGGCATCACCTATGGATTTAAAGGACCAAATCATAATATAACCAATCATGCAGTAGGAGGAACTCAAGCATTATTGGAAGCTTACCATGCCATCCGAAGCGGACAGGCTGATCGTGCAGTTGTTGTGGCTTATGATATGGGTGTAGAGCCGCAAGCATTATTTTACTATGAACGGTTAGGGGTTTTAAGTCCGAATCATTTAAAGCCTTTCGATTCTGCGCACAATGGCACAATTTTGGCAGACGGTGCAGCAGCACTGGTATTGGAAAGTGAGGCAAGCGTCAAGTCTCGTGCTGCTCAGTGTTATGGTGAAGTGTTGGGTGGATTATCTGCAAGT
>JAUXYG010000179.1 GCA_030694525.1 Legionella sp.
ATGCGAAAAACAAAAAAATCTTTACAGACTAAACCTCTTTAAAAGATAATCCACAGCGTGAGTCGTTGAAGTGATCAAATACTCCGGAATCGGCGATCAAATGCCTACCGGAATTAGTGATCAAGTCCTCTGGAATACGCATGCAGCCCATAGACAAAAAATTAGCTTTACAGATTTATGGATTGATAGATCAAATTTAGAGATTGAAAACGAAGCATTGTTTTCTAATCAGAAAGAAATATTAATGCCGGAAGACGAAAATTATTCTTCTGAACTTGATATAGCAAATATGACTCAAAGAGCAATAATAAATCGGCGAAACACGAATAGGACTTTTAAACAACAGGCTACGGAGTACTTGAAAACAAATTTCCCGAATCTTCGAAATGCTGCCATTGATAGAGTTGTTACTCTAATTAACCCCGATGCTAATAGAGAGGGTGGCAGACCAAAAAAAAATTGATAAAAACCTCAATACTATTCTTGCTCAACTCGGGTAAGGATAGTAAAAAACCTATCCCCTGTTTTTTGCTAAACCCCCATAACCCTTCCAACTGTTTTAGTTTTTCATACCTTGAGAGACTCAGAGCGTCATAAACAAACTAAGGTGGATCAACATGTATCAATTACCAGAAAAAGGCTATGTACGGCTAAAACATATTCTTCCATTAATGGATATTGGAAAATCAACTTGGTGGAAAGGTGTTAAAGAAGGGCGGTTTCCTCAGCCGATAAAACTTGGACCTCGCATTACAGCATGGCGAGTAGAGGATATTCGCAAGCTAATAGAAATAGGGAAGTTTTAAGGAGTAGTGAGTATGTCTAAACAAACACGAATACCACCATCTTTAAAACAAAAAAATCATACAGTTATCGAAGTTATTCGAGCATGTGATGTAAAGCCAGAGCAAATTGCATGGTGTTGGAAAGGCTGGCTTGCAGCGGGTAAATTTCATGTTTTGGCTGGTGCGCCGGGAACTGGAAAAACTACTATAGCAATTTCACTAGCTGCGACGATAACAAGTGGTGGTTTCTGGCCAGATGGAACACCATCTAAGATAGGCAATGTAGTGATCTGGAGTGGTGAAGATGATCCTAAAGATACGCTTATTCCTCGTTTGACTCAGGCCAAAGCAGATTTATCTCGCGTTCATTTTATTATTGGTATAAAGACAGGTAAAGAGCGCAGATCATTTGATCCTGCTATAGATATGGAACCACTACGGCAGTTACTAAAGGAAATTGGTGAGGTGCATTTATTAATTATTAATCCAATTGTTTCAGCTATTTCTGGAGATAGTCATAAAAACGCAGAAGTAAGACGTAGTTTACAACCATTGATTGATCTAACAGCATCCATGCGTTGTGCTTTACTAGGAATTACGCATTTTTCAAAAGGAACGAGTGGGCGTGATCCTGTTGAGCGATTAACGGGTAGTTTGGCATTTGGTACACTTGCTCGTATAGTTCTTGTGGTTTCGAAGCAACAAAAGCAAGGAGATGATTGCCATACTACACGTATTTTTCTACGCGCCAAATCTAATATTGGACCAGATGATGGTGGTTTTGAATATGCGTTACAACAGGAAGAACTGAAAGATAATCCAGGAATAATTACCTCTTCGATTGTATGGTCGAGATCAATAGAGGGCTCCGCACACGAATTACTAACAAGAGCTGAAAAAATTTATTCAAGTATTCGACAAGGAGCAAAAGAAGAAGCCATGTGTTTTTTATCGGAATTATTAATCAATGGTCCATTGTCTGCAACTGATATTGAAGAACAATATATAAGTGCTGGTTATTCTGAGGCAACGATTAGGAGGGCTAAAAGTGCTCTAAAAATTAATGTGCATAAAGAAGGTGGCAATTTTGGTAATAATGGACAGCAATGGATTTGGCAATTACCTACCGAAAGTACTGCATGCAGTGGGTCTGAATAGAGCGCTGAAGGTGATCAACAATACAGAAGATGCTCACTAAAAATTATGAGCATCTTATAGATAATTGAGCATCTTCAGGTGATTCTGAAACAGAAAATTAAATCATAATTATTTTTTAGCAAATCGATTCCTATTCCTACAGTTTGGGTAGGGGTGGGAGGGGGTAGCCGGGGTTTTGGGTCGAGAGGTCGACTCCGGTACTACGCAACTTTCTTAAGTATTCTGCCAGTCGTTTTAAATTTGTTTTCATTCAAATGCCCCATCTTTATGCTTGTGCCTTAATTGATACAGTTCTTGATATTAGAATTATTCTAAAAGTTTTGGTTGGAAAAAGTAGTAATTTGGCAACAAGCTGCTGCCGAATTAACTTGCTGTCAGAAGGACATAAATAATTTAGTAAATCAATCAAGCGTATTAGTTTGAAAAAAAACTGTAGCAAAAAGAAGAGTAATACGTTTCACTTTGTATTAAACAACCAAATTTTTTTTGCTTCTTCTGCATCAAGAAAATATTTAGGATTAGCAAATACAATCATTTTTTCTAACAGTCCGCTTTTTTTGTATTCTTTTTCCACAACAAAACATATGAAATGGATACTTTCACGAGTAATTTTACTCCTTTCGTTATTATTGTTTTCTTCAAAAACCCCTAAAATATGAGAGGAGTTTCCTTTTTTATCTATAAAATTCCTACAAAGAAAACCCTCATCAATATTTCTTAGGCGGTGACTTCCATTGACCACAATAAAAAAATCATGATAGTCAAATATCCCTGCATTAAATGAGCGGGCGTCAACTATTATAGTGTGATAAGTATTATCAGCGATTTTCGGAAATTTAATTGGGGTATATTTATTGTTAATTTCTTTTGTTACTTTCCCATATATAGCATTTTGCAACTTTATGAGATCGAGTACTTCTGGTGAGTTAGTTTTTTCATCACTAATAGATATGTATTGTGTAAAATTGTCCTTATCATTTGAAGTTGCGCTTTTTACTGCGGTGCTTTCACGTAAACTAGTTAATTCAATTAACCAAGTGTTGCCGTTGCTTTTCACTTTGAAATCTACAGTAGTATTACCTATGCCTGTATTTGCTTCATATTCTGCAATAAGTTGTTTGGTATGTAATGCATACGCAAATCTAACTTCAAATAAAGCTGATTTTACTTCATTAAATTCACTATAATTTCGTTGTGAATCAGGTTGTATTTGAAGTGAGTGGGATATCTTATTATCTTGGAGTAATTTTTCTGCCCATATGACTTGAATAAGTTCTTTGGCTATATCTGTAGTAAAATTGACTTCACTAACAGAAAGATAGTCAGTGAAAAAACCTTCTGAAGGCTGGGACATTAAATACTCTCCATTATTTATAATTAAATAGTATTGACTAGTATAGGTTAGTTGGAAAATTAATGTTTTGCGTTCAAGCTTTTTGAAGAATAAATAGAAGATGATATGTTATTATTTTATTTTTTGTGGAAGACCAATAAATGAACATAGAACAACTCAAAAAATTACATTAAAATTATTTAATTTATAGAGGATTTTAGTTTTTAATCGAATTGAGAGTTATTGTAAAAGGCCCTGGTTTTATTTTCATACTTTCTGCTGCACCCATCAATTCAAAGCATTCAATATCTACTGTTTCATCGCTATGAAAGTCAACAAATTGAAATTGGCATAAAGGAGGAAGATCCAGTTTTGAAATATCTAAATTAATAGAAACATTTTTCCCATTATGAATTACTCGTGTCTCACCCAAATTGAAATTTTGTATATAGGTTCCTTGAATTGGATTACTAGGCTCTTTGTAAAGTAAGACTTGTGGGATGCTGAGAGGTATTTCTTCTAGCGTTGCATGGCAATCACTATGTATTTTTTTTACTAACACCCCACATAAAATAAAATTTTCAATAATAAAAGACCCATGAAAATGGAAGGGTATATCAGTTTTTTCGCGTATTTTCATCCCTGATATATCTTCAAATTTTAGGTGGGCAGTCATTACACTATGAAAATAGGGGTGTACTTTGAATGCCTCCATGACTGTTGGAATGTTTAAGTGATTTAATGCACTGTTTTCAAAGTAAAAATCTAATTTAAGATCAACCGGCTTCCAGTAAAACAAGGAAAATTTTATAGGACTTCCCCATGTGATAATTTCATCGGCAGTTAACTCATCAACAGTTCTCAAATTTATGCCAAACTTATTTGCCTTAACGACAGCGCCCTTTGTAAACCCTGAAGATGAGACGCCAATAATTGAATGGGCTCTCAGACTTGTTTGTCTTCCAATAAGTTCCTCTATCCATTTTACATTTTGACGCTGCTTATGTAATCGACACTCGATTAGTGTCATTAAGTCATCTTTGATTACTAAAACATCAATTTGACGAGTTTGCGAGGGGTTATCAGGATCGAGTATTTTTTCATTCCATGACACATTAGCATTTTCTCCTTCAAGAAGAGATATGACTTGGGAGACCATTAATTCAAATTTTTCTGCTTTGGAAAGATCACTTTTTTCCATGTGGGATTTCCTTCGTATTCACTAAATAATGGATTACAGTATATAATGTTTAACCCTTAATAGTGCATAGTAGGGCTTCAATCTTCTATCCTATCTGCTAGGTCACGCAAGGCTTCTTGCACAGTTACACCAAATCCGCTAACTCCATCCTGAATATTATGTCCAATCAGAGCGCACCAAGCGTCTCCATCTTTAGCTAAGGATACTTGATAAGTAATATTACTTATACCAAGCTTATAGTCATTCAGGGTTTTTTTAATTAATTTGGAAGGAGTTCTTTCTAATGGTCGCTTGGATTCCGCTTCAGTCATCGTCTATCTCCGCTGCTGCTTATCAAGGTAGTTCTTTGTATATATGTTTTACGAGCAATCATGAATATGAGTATTATAACGTTCCTAAAAATATTTATGAAGAGCTCATCCGAGCATCATCCGTAGGACAATACTTTATTAGAAACGTAAAAGATCGTTATAAATACCGCCAGATCACTTAAATCTTTAAATCAAACAAAATATTTCTAGGCACCCACGTAGGCACCTCAGAAAAAATTACTATATAAATTTTATCATACTAGACTGTAACTATTTGATTTCATTGGTGTCCCGGGCAGGATTCGAACCTGCGACCTGCCCCTTAGGAGGGGGCTGCGCTATCCAGCTGTGCCACCGGGACTTTTGGGCGGTTTAAGTTTACCGATAACGGGGTAAAATGACAACGCATATAACGAATTTGTTATATCGATGATGGATTGTTTGTACTTAAGATGGATGCATGAGTGTCACTTAAGTCATTAATTAAGCGCATTTTTTTAAATCGAAACGTGCCATTCGTTCTAAAATTTTGAGATCTTTCGAAGCTAATTCAAACAAACCCTTTAATGTTTCCTCTTTAATGGTTTCGAATTTATCTCTAGTACTGTTTATATCTTCTTGAGAGGGGATTTCGTAGTTAATCTCTTCGATTTTTGAGCGCATTTTTTCAAGCTTTAGCGATTGAAAATAGAAATAGTGGTTTTTTTTATAAATATCGCTATGGAAAATTAAATTATCATAAGCTTGTAATATGGAAAAATCTTGAATATCTTGAACTTTTGGGTTATGCAGAAAGCATATTTTGTTCAAAAAGAAAAACTCTTTTGAAAGGCCTGACAAAGTTCTGCTCACAATAGAGCAGTTTATAACCGGAAAACCCAAGCCTATGTAATTGAGGAACATCAAATCGAATACACTATGGATGTATCGTTCCAACTCATAATCTTTATGTGCTTTCATACAATTTAATATATAGGTGAAGTCAAGACCATGACAGCCTAATCCTCTTCTATCTTCTAAAAACCATACCACATAAAAGCATCCATCAATTGAATTAGATAAAAATTTTTCAGCCAGGGAATTTTGTAGTTGCCTCATTTCTCTTACTAAACCTGGGGTTATCACTACTGGAATTCTTGGTTTTAAACACACTGACATACCACATGCACCAATTTCACGTGTCGCTAGTAATTCAAGATTTAGCATAAATTCTCCCGATATTAATCACAAGCTCCATGTGTATCCGTGTCAATAATTTTATATTCCCAGTAATTAATTGTAGTCCAAAATTGGTTAAAATTTATTCTTGTAGTTATAAAATTTGCTCAATTGCACGAACTTAGTAGGTATGGAAAAGGGATGAAATTTTTAAATTAATAATGGAAGGTTTTGATTTCTAGGAGTAAGGGCAAGTGGTTTTATCTGTAACTTACTCATTTTTAATACGTTTCTAAAAGGCTATTGATTTGCAGATTTAACCTATCTTGCGGCCGGTCTAAATATGCATGAGCAAAATAATATTGAGGAAAAATCGTTATAATACCGGCGATTAGGGCCTGCTGATAATTATTTTTAATTTAGCTTTTATTTAACTTGAGCATCTCCTGGATGCCTCGGACAAGCCCTGAATCTTCTACACATCTTGTATATAAGAAGAAATAATGATCAAATTCGCCTTATTATTTTTTAAAAAGGTGTTTTATGAATTCGACATTAAGCGATTCCAGTCTCTGGTCGGAAGCATTATTTGGTGGGATTG
>JAUXYG010000138.1 GCA_030694525.1 Legionella sp.
CCAGATTGCGATAATTATCGTCCTAAATCCCAATTTTTAGGAAATAAAAAATCGTTTTTCAGCTCAAGTGTATCAGCAAATAAAGAAGAATCTTGTGTCTATGAAGTAACAAAATCGACATTTAAAAAAGCTTAAATTCACCTAGTGTATTTGAATTATATTATTCAATAATACTATCGGGGAGGGGGAAGGAAATTAAAATTTTCTTCTTCCGACTCAGAGTCGTAGCTTTCACTATCTGAAGAACTCCATATATCTGTTACGGCAATAGTATTTCGAATGATGTATAACAAATGGTTTTGTAAATTTTCTGGATTTATTATATCTCTTTTACTGCTATTCATTACTGCCATCTCGGTATTTTTTTCGTCTCGATACTGTAATTCAATCAATTTTGACCTATGATCATACTCGAGATCCTCAAAATATTGTTTAGCGGTTTCTAAGGTAGTATCAATGCATTCTTCTGAAATGAGATCGCTGATTTCAATTAATGCTGGGTGATTTAAAATCTTGGATAAAAGTTTAAAAGAAACTTCTTTATTAAAGACCAAGTGATAATGATATAATTCATTGTTATCATAATTACACATATGTTCCTGGATATAATATCGGGGATCCCCAGCTCCAAAGAGATCAGGTTTTTTATATGCCTCTAATTCCTCGTTTTTGTTTATCGCGTTGCTTAGTTTTTTACGAGCTTCGTGTAACATAGGAAATGTTGATGAATCGCCAGTTAAGGGATAACCAAAAATCAGGTTGTTCCTATCTATAATTAATGTGGTATGAAGGTTGGATGAGCCGTACAATTCTAGAGTTAAAGGCATAATTTGTGCTTTATTTAAAAAACATATTGAATTGAATTGTATCAGACGGTTTAATAATATCAATTCTATAACAAACTCGGTCACACCTCAGTTACGAATGGGATTATAAGTTACTCGCAATTCAAAATATCGCAGACTGGTAATCCATCACTAATATGATTTTTCTTTTTCGCTGGTTAAACCAGCTCGTATTCGCAGTTTTCATCCCAATGAGCAAAACGAGGCCTGGTTCTCCCTTCATTTAAATCCAAATCCTGATTTTAATTGTTCCAACAAATATTGGGAGCGCTCTATATCACTATCTTTCAAGGCTTGTTCCAATTCATTTATATTGGATCGTATCGCTTTGAGATCGATTCTTCTCATGCCACGAATCAGAAAACCGATGCATGTAAATACAAGCATGCTGAAAAAAGGATGTTCGCATACCAGCGTTTTTAATGAGTTCATAAAAGGATCCTTATTGGATGTGATATCGTAAAATTAGATCTATATTAATTGTGCTATAATTTATAAGCCAGTCAAAAATAAGGATTTTCCATGAATGATTTATTAAATCTAATTGCACTTATTGTCGTTTTTGGGGTTGTTCTCTGGTTGATTAATGCATTTGTTCCTATGCCAGCAGCGATTAAAAGCCTACTGAATGTATTGGTACTTATTGTATTAATTATTTATATTTTGCAGTTTTTTGATATCATTCACACCATTTTACCAATGGTTCGGATTTTAAAGTGATGTAAGTTTTAAATAAGGGTAATTCAGTTTACCCTTATTTATTTAGAGCCTATTTTCTTGAATACTACCAAAGGTAACCGCGTTATAATTCCCATAATTCCTCGCCAAAAGAAAGGGTAGTAAATTAATTTTTTTCTTTTATTTAATGCATTCCAGCATGCTTTTGCACACTTTTGTGGTGGGGCCGCATAAAATATTCCAGACGCACCATAAGTTTGTCGAGTATCGATAAAGCCAAGACGTGCAATTGTGATCTGGGTAGTGGAGGAAGCTGATTGTTGTAATCCTTGAAGGTAAACCTCTATCGCAGCTTTTGACCCACCGTAAAGGCTGTTTTTTGCACGGCCTCTGCAGGCCGCTACTGAGCTTAAATAAAGCAGATTATGTTGTTCTTGAGGTAGCTTTAAATAGTGATTAATCAGTAGGGCAGTTGCAACAATATTTGTTTCAATAAGCTTGATTATTGACTGCTCATTTAAATGTTCGTTTTCGGTAAAATCACTCTGAGCAATCAATAAATCGAGTTCATTTTCGTCACCAGAGAGGGCCGCCATCAGTTGTTGAGGGGGAGCCGTCAAGTCGATAACAAGGAAATCACAAGGAACTTTAAATCGCAGGGTAATGTCCTGAGCAATAATCTCTAACTGTACTTTATCTCTTCCCACCAGGCGAATTTTATTTCCTGACTGGGCAGCACAATGCGCTATGTTTTTCGCAATAACGGATGTGGCACCGATAATTACCCAGGTTCTTGGTGTCATATAATTCCTAATCGCTGTGCCATATCAGAGTGCATCGGGGATTGATTTGCAGTAAGTAATTTTGTAAAGAGTTGATGTTGAGGATACATCTTTTGAAATTGCTCACGGGTTAAGAACCTGTCTTTTGCAAGATAGATACGACCATGAGATTCTAAGATTATTTGGTTCATTGCCTCAATTGTATGTCGGGCCTTTGTGGTATTACAAAAATCAATGGCCAAAGTAAATCCAGGCTGACAAAATGATAAAGGCCCTATTCCTGATTGGGTAAACAGTTTAAGTACTGCAAGAGTAGGGGACACATTATGCTGTCTTATTATTTGAATAAGACCCTCAATGATTGCAAGCGCGTTATCTGCATCAAATACTGCTTGAAACTGTAGTAAGCCTTTAGGACCATAAAGACGGTTCCAGTTTTTTATTTTGTCTAACGGATTATTAAATTGCTCTAATGAGACATATTCTTCACTCGTTACCGTCTCAAACAAATAGGTGTTTACTAATTTTGTATTCCAGGAGTGTAGTAAGTTAAAAGGTAGCCAGGGGATTGTATAGGGTTCTTTAGCTCGGGATAAATCAGCCCTTTCACAATGATTTGCAAAAGACAAAACGCCACGAGGCGATGGATTTAATAAATCCAGCCAGGCTACTTGATAATCAAAATCCAGACCCGTACTGTGCATTTGTTTCAAAATTGAGCTTAAAGAGTCACACTTTATATTCAATACACGCACATTGGATGATGCTTTTTTCATTTTTAAAGCAATACGGGTGATAACACCGGTTAAGCCAAAACCACCGATTGTTGCCTTAAAAAGTTCGTAATTCTCGCCAGGACTGCAGCGAATATGTTTATTTCTGACGAGTAAATCAAACCATACTATATGGTTGCCCAGACTTCCCGCTCTATGATTGTTTTTTCCATGAACATCATGTGCAATTGCGCCACCCAAAGTGACGTTAAGGGTTCCAGGAATAACAGGGGGAATAAATTGTGAATTTAACGAAAATAAATCTTTAAAAGTAACAGCAGCCTGACATAGGACAATACCTGAGTGGTGATCAAATTCTATAAAATGATTGATTCGTTGTGTCTCAATAATTAATCCATCCTGATTGAAGCAGCTGTCGTTGTAGCTTAAACCTGCCCCACGCGCGAGATAAGTTGGTTGCTTGTGTTGGCAAATGAAATCAATTAATTCTTGCTCTGTTTCGGGTCGGACACAAGATGATTGACTGCTTAGAGCGCGACTGAAATTACGTAGGACTTTCTTGGTACTGCGCATGGTCTTTGCTCATTAGGAAGAGACAAACTAGTTTCTCACACTCTATTTGCAAAATAAATATGAAGACGGAGAGCTTTTAAGCGAATAAATCAGGAGGTAAGGTAAAATAAGTGTAAATACCTCGATAAAAAGGGATAAAAAGGTTACTTTTTGATAGGATATCATTTAATGAAAAATGAAATTCCAAGAGGTTCTTGAAATGACTATCGAAAATTCCGACACAAACAACCAGGATCAAAATACTGCTACCGAAGAAAAAAAGGATCCCATGCTTCAGTATCTCGAAGAGTTGCGTCATATGGTTTCCAGCTCCTTTGGTTTAACAGCAGGGAATTCTTTGGAGGCCACTACATCATCCAATGATACGAATGAAAAAGAAGCTAAGCCAAATCAAGAAGCTGAGCCAAATCAACCTGATCGTGCAGCAAAGCAACCTGCAGAAACCCAAACTGCTACTTTATCCCCAATGCCTGATGCACCGACACCCACCTCGTTATTAAGCAATATCCAATTTGGCCCTAAACCCCAAGCCTCAAAAGATCAGGAAGAACCAGAAAATACTCATTCCAATCAACTTACTTCTGCATAATGGAAGGCCTGTCAACGGATTGACGGAGAATGTATTTAGGTGTCAATTAAGAGACTTATTTTAAATAAACGATTATCTGAATATCGAACACTTGAGTGCCCGCAGAAGAACATCCCACACTAAGCTCGAATAAATGCACGCGATATAATTAATCTATTGATTATAAATATATTTTTTATATGGCACACACTTTGCATAATGAAATAAATTAACAATAATCTCCGGTTGCTGTTTAAAGATGCACTGCCCAGACTCATTTGAGCTGGATAATTTATAATCAATGGATTGTTA
The DNA here is from genome assembly GCA_030694525.1 of Legionella sp. Lineage (GTDB taxonomy): Bacteria > Pseudomonadota > Gammaproteobacteria > Legionellales > Legionellaceae > Legionella. The sequence continues at coordinate 4,493 of JAUXYG010000138.1, forward strand.
CATGGCCGAAAAAGATGTGTTATCACAAGAAGAAATTGATGCACTCCTTGAATCAGTAGATGATTCCGCTGAGGATGAATCCGTGCTGGAGGGCGATGCGCCCTCCAGCAAAAAATCGGCCAGTAAAAAAGCGAAAGCACCAGACGAGAAAATAACCGTACCAAATGCTGAGTTTATTCCGGATGAATCGGGTCATGAAGGGATTAAAACACTTAAATTTACCGGTCAGGAACGGATTGTTAAAGGCCAATTACCCGTATTAGACAAGATTTATGACCGAGCTGTTCGATTATTTGCTACGGACATATACCAATTAACTGCTAAAGATTTTGAAATCAAGCAAGAGCCCTTGTTAATAGTCAAACATCGCGATTTCATGGCAACCCTCCCCAATCCCAGTCTGATGGGTATTTACAAGTTTAAGCCCTTGCGTGGTAAAGGAATTGTACTTTTTGACAGTACCTTTGTTTATGACCTGGTCGATTATTATTTTGGGGGAAGTACTCAGTTTTATGCGCAAAAGGATAAAACAGACTTCACCGCAACCGAATTAAGGGTAATGGATGTGGTAACCAGGAAATTAACTGCCAATCTGGTACTTGCCTGGAGCCCCATTATAAATCTTGAAATTATGAAATTTAATGATGAAACCAACCCCCAACTGGTGAATATCACTGAACCTGAAGAAATGCTTCTGGTCGCACGGTTTAATCTGAATTTTGGCAAAGAGTGGGGTTCTTTTTATTTTATTATTCCCTATTCAATGGTCGAGCCTATAAAGCAACAATTGGAATTAGGTGCATCAAGACCGGATGATGAAATCGATCCTAACTGGATTAAATCTTTAAAAGAAGAATTAATGGATGTGGAACTGACTGTAAGTTCCTCTATGGCTCATGCGATGAGTACTCTCGGTAAGGTTATGTCTTGGCAAGCAGGGGATTTTGTTCCATTGGAGATGAGTGAAATTGTCACTCTGGATATTGAAGGCACGCCCAGTTTCACTGCTACTTTAGGTAGTGCGAATGAAAAACGGGCATTAAAAATAATAAAAAATATTAGTTATAGGGGATAGGAATGGGGCAAGCGAACGAAACAGTAATTGATCAAACACCAGAAGCCACTGTGCCACAAGATGCAGAAAGTGAAAAAATGGAATTGATTTTAGATATCCCAGTGTCGGTTACCGTAGAAATCGGGCGCACCAAGATGACTATTCGTAATTTATTACAATTAAATCAGGGTGGTATTGTGGCTTTGGATAGACTGGCCGGCGATCCCCTTGATGTTCTGGTTAATGGGACCTTAGTTGCGCATGGTGAAGTGGTCGTGGTCAATGATAAGTTTGGGGTGAGACTGACTGATATTGTCAGTAAAGCAGAACGAATCAAGCGACTTAAATGAGTATGAGAGAACGCTTAATATCAATCTTTATATTATCGAGTGTAAGTCGCTTCTCATTTGCTTTTTCAAGCGAACCTGCCAGCGCTATTAGTAAAGGTGAGTTAATTCGCGTAATGCTTGGATTGGGGCTGGTTTTATTAATCATTATGGGATTATCTTGGGTCACCAAGCGATTGCACTTGGTCAATTTAAGTTCTGCTAAAGGGTTTCATAATATCGGCAGTATGACTCTAGGTCCTAAGGAAAAAATCATGCTCATCAAAGCAGGTGAGCACTTTTTGTTACTAGGTGTTGGGGGTGGAGTTGTTAATTTATTACATGATTTTGGCACTGAATTACCGAAAGGGTTTGAAACAGGCGAGAAAAACTCTTTTGCAGAGATACTAAAGTCAGCAGTGCGGAAAGACATCAAATGAGAAACGGACTTAACCTAAAATCGATGAGCTTTATCTTACTCTTTTTATTACCTTTTATAACGGCAGCAGCGCCTTTATCATTACCTGCTGTGACGGTCCAATCGGGAGTGTCAGGGGCACAAACATACAGCGTCAATTTGCAAATACTGATATTTATGACGCTGCTCAGTGTGTTGCCTGGTTTGCTTATGGCGATGACAGCGTTCACCCGTATCATTATTGTATTATCGATTTTACGTCAGGCTATTGGTATGGCACAAACGCCTACCAATCAGATATTAATTGGTATTGCCTTGTTTATGACTTATTTTGTAATGTCTCCGGTGTTTAATAAAATTAACGACACCGCGTTACAGCCTTATCTGGCAGAAACAATGGAATTTCCGCAGGCATTAGCCAATGCACAAATACCTTTGCGCGAGTTTATGCTAAATCAGACCCGAAAAAATGATTTGTCCCTGTTTGAGAAATTCGCAAAATCAAATCCAGCCACGCTCAATGATGTGCCTATGAACGTTATTATTCCTGCGTTTATTACCAGTGAATTGAAAACAGCATTTCAGATTGGATTTATTTTATTCCTGCCTTTTTTAATTATCGATCTGGTGGTTTCCAGCGTGCTCATGGCAATGGGTATGATGATGTTGTCACCACTGATCATCTCGTTACCTTTTAAAATTATGTTATTTGTCATGGTTGATGGCTGGACTTTAGTACTAGGTTCTCTTGCCTCAAGTTTTGCTATGACTTAGGAGACGCTATGACCCCGGAAATCGTTGTCTCTTTGTTTAGTGAAAGTATTTATGTGGTTCTTTTACTCTTGACCGTTCTGATAGTACCAGGGCTAGTCGTTGGCTTGGTGGTGGCCATGTTTCAAGCAGCCACCCAAATCAATGAATCGAGCTTAAGTTTTATCCCTAAACTTTTTGTAACGTTTCTGGTGCTTGTATTTGCAGGACCATGGCTACTTAAAACACTGGTTAATTATACTGATTCATTAATCAGTAATATTCCTTATCTCATAGGTTAGGTTAAAAATGACTCTTGATTACCAAACCATGATTCGACTGTTCAGCCAGGTAATTTGGCCAATGGGACGTGTCGGTGGACTCATTCTGGTCGCTCCCTTATTTTCCTCGAATTTATTACCAGGAAGGGTCAAGGTGTTTCTGGTGATGGCTTTAAGTTGGGTGTGTGCGTCATTTGTTTCACCGCAACTGTCTTTTTTAAATTTTAACGGCTTGTATTTGGTATACATCACGCAGGAATTATTTTTTGGGTTATTGATGGGTTTTGTTTTGCAACTGGTGTTTCAGGTATTTATATTGGGTGGGCAAATTATATCGATGCAGGCAGGTTTGGGTTTTGCCATTATGGTCGATCCGGCCAGCAAGGCGAGTGTCCCTTTGGTCAGTCAGTTTTACTTAATGATGACTACCCTGGTTTTTTTGTCATTAAATGGACATTTGGCTTTATTAGAAGCGTTGATGCATAGTTTTCAGGTAATGCCCGTTGGCCAGTTATATTTGGATAATTCAGTAGTCTGGCAGGTTATTTTATTTTCGGGGTGGATGTTTAAGGAGGCCTTGTTAATCTCCATACCTGCGATTTTATCCTTATTGATTGTTAGTCTGTCGTTTGGAATCATGACCCGGGTTGCACCTCAGTTAAACATTTTCTCATTAGGTTTTCCCATCACTTTGTTAATGGCTTTTGTCATTATCAAAATTGGGTTACCCACGCTTGGTTCACAGATAACTGAAAGCATTGAACAAGGGATGCAGTTTATTTTAGGGATGATTCGCTGATGTCAGAAGAAGACCAGGCCCAGGAAAAGACCGAGGAACCCTCAGCCAAGCGACTGAAAGAGTCGCGAGATAAAGGGCAGGTTGCTCGGTCTAAAGATTTTAATGCCACCGTAATTTTATTATTTAGTGGCGTAGGATTTTTAATATTCGGTAAAAAATTATCCACTCATCTGGCTGACATGATGCGTCAGGCTTTTGAGTTTGATGCGCAAATCGTTGCTACTCCTTTAGTCGTGCTTGAACACATGTATGTTTTGGCAAAATCAGGGATGTGGGCGTTAGTACCCATTCTGGTTGTTATATTTTTATTATCTTTTGGTGCGCCATTGTTAATGGGGGGATGGGTCTTTAGTGGTCAGGCATTGCAACCTAAATTTTCCCGCTTAAGTCTGTTAAAAGGGCTGAAACGGATGGTATCGCTAAAAGGTCTGGTTGAAATGATCAAATCTTTTTTAAAATTTACAGTAGTCGCAGTAGTTGCCGTATTAGTTCTGAAACTACAAATTCCTATGTTATTGGCTTTAGGCAACTCAACAGTGGATACTGCAATGAGCAGCGGTGGTTTTATTATTATCAAATCTTTCGTATTTATTTCGGCCAGCTTAATTCTGATTGCGGCTGTGGACGTACCCTTCCAGCTTTATGAGCACAGCAAGCAAATGAAAATGACGAAACAGGAACTCCGTGACGAGTATAAGGAAACCGAAGGAAAGCCAGAAGTAAAAAGTGCTATTCGCCGTGCGCAGCAAGAAATGGCACGACGACGAATGATGACTGAGGTACCAAAGGCAGATGTTATTTTAACCAATCCAACTCACTATGCAGTTGCGATTAGCTATAAAAGGAAAGGGAAAAAAGCGCCTGTAGTAATTGCCAAAGGTAAAAATTTGATTGCTTTTCAGATCAGCAAGATTGCTAAAAGTCACAAAATTCCAATTATATCGGTACCTCCATTGGCACGGGCGGTATTTTTTTCGACTAAGTTAAATGCAGAGGTACCGCGTGGCCTATATGTTGCTGTGGCGCAGGTGTTGGCTTATATCTATCAGCTTCAAGACAAACAAAACTATGATTACAAACCATCAATTTTACAAAATGTGCCTATCCCTCCCGATTTGGCACGTGACGCAGATGAGGAAACAGAATGACTAACGCATTGCATTATTTGAATTACTGGATGCGCCAGGGTTTAGGTACACCATTGATGCTTATTATTATGCTCAGCATGATGATGCTTCCCTTGCCTACTTTTTTACTGGATGTGTTTTTTACTTTTAACATCGCTCTATCACTGGTCGTGTTATTGGCGGTAATTTACAGCGAAAGGCCTTTGGATTTTGCTGTATTTCCTACGGTTATTTTGCTTGCCACTTTATTAAGACTGGCACTGAATGTTGCTTCAACGCGTGTGGTATTGTTAAACGGTCATAATGGAACGGATGCCGCCGGACAGGTTATTGAGTCTTTTGGTGAAGTGGTTATTGGGGGAAATTATACGGTAGGTCTGGTGGTATTTATTATTCTCGTGGTAATAAATTTTGTGGTGGTTACCAAAGGAGCGGGAAGAGTATCGGAGGTAAGTGCCCGGTTTACTCTTGATTCCTTACCCGGTAAGCAAATGGCAATTGATGCGGATCTTAATGCCGGTTTAATTAATCAGGAGCAGGCAGTCAAGCGCCGAACCGATGTGGCTCAAGAGGCGGATTTTTATGGTTCCATGGATGGAGCAAGTAAATTTGTCCGTGGAGATGCGGTGGCGGGGATATTGGTTTTGGTCATTAACATTGTTGGTGGTTTGATTATTGGTATTTTACAGCATGATATGAGTTTAAGTGATGCACTGCATAATTACATATTGCTAACGATAGGGGATGGTTTGGTTGCTCAGGTCCCTTCATTAGTGTTATCCACTGCGGCAGCAATTATTGTTACGCGGGTCTCAAGTGCTCAAAATATGGGTGAGGCTGTGTTGACTCAGATATTTGCTAACCCTCGGTCATTAATTATTGCTGCTGCTATTATCGGGCTTATAGGTCTTATTCCTGGCATGCCTCATATTGCTTTTTTATTGCTGGCATCTGGATTGGGCGGGATAGCCTATCTGTTTATTAATCAGGAAAAAAAGAAAAGCTCTTTGTTGGCTGATAAAGAGATGACTGCTAGTCAGACCACCGATCCTGCCATTACGGAGTTGTCCTGGGATGATGTAAATCCGGTAGATGTGATTAGTCTTGAAGTGGGTTATCGACTGATTCCTTTAGTAGACAGTGCTCAGGGAGGGGTTCTTTTATCACGAATTAAGGGTGTGCGAAAGAAAATATCCCAAGAGCTTGGATTTCTTATTCCTTCGGTTCATATACGCGATAATCTTGATTTAAAACCTAATCATTATCGTATTAGTCTGGCAGGGGTGATTATGGGGGAATCTGCTATTCATACCGATAGATGGCTAGCTATAAATCCTGGACAGGTATTTGGGGAGCTGGAAGGGATACAGGGGCGTGATCCGGCATTTGGGATGGCAGCGGTGTGGATTACTGAGGGTCAGAAGGAGCAGGCCCACACATTTGGTTTTACGGTAGTGGATGCATCAACGGTTATAGCAACGCATTTAAGCCATATTCTTGAACAAAACAGTCAACAATTATTGGGCTATGAAGAAACGCAACAATTACTTGATAAGCTTTCAGTAAACTCTCCTAAACTGGTTAAAGAGTTAATTCCTGATGGGTTGTCCCTAGGTATGGTCAGTAAAATATTACAAGGCTTGTTGTTGGAACACATTCCATTAACCGATATTCGCACCATTGTCGAAACTTTGGCGGAAAATGCGCCAAAATCTAAAGATCCGGAGTATTTAATCGCTCAGGTTCGTATTTCATTATCGCGACTTATTACTCAGAAAATCAGTGGATTGAATGAAGAATTACCGATTATCACTTTAAAACCGGAGTTGGAACAATTATTGCAAAATACAATTCAGGCGAGTGGAACAAGTGGGGTAAGTTTTGAGCCTGGGATGGCTGATCGAATTCAGCAATCGTTAACTCAGTTTGCGATGTCGCAACAATCGAAACAAGAGTCTTCGGTTTTAGTAGTTCAACCGGGAATTAGGGCAGTGTTGGCACGTTTTGTGCGTAATATATCAAATGATTTCCATGTTTTGTCTTATCAGGAAATTCCTGATAATAAACAGATTAGGATTATAGGTACGGTTGGTTAAGGTGAAGTGTGTCTCTTTTGGTTAATAATTGAACCGACGACCTTTTTCCTACGTCCCTCGGCTTGACCCAGAGATCCAGGAATCTGGTGCCAGGATTGAAATCCCTGGATCCCTCGGACGAGCCGAGGGACGTAGGGGTCTTTAAGTAAAAGCGCAGCAAGAATGAGGGCTGCAAGAATGAGGGTTGCAAGAAAGAGAGCTGCAATGTAATGCTGAGACCTTTTTCCTACGTCCCTCGGCTTGACCGAGGGATCCAGGAATCTGGTGCCAGGATTTGAAATCCCTGGATCCCTCGGACGAGCCGAGGGACGTAGGGGTTTTTAAGTAAAAGCGCAGCAAGAACGAGGGCTGCAAGAACGAGGGTTGCAAGAACGAGGGCAGCAACAAAGAGAGGCTAGCAAGAAAGAGGGCTGCAAGTAATGCTGAGACCTTTTTCCTACGTCCCTCGGCTTGACCGAGGGATCCAGGAATCTGGGGCCAGGAGTGGAATCCCTGGATCCCTCGGACGAGCCGAGGGACGTAGAGGCCTTTAAGCATTTAAAGTAAGTGGTGAAGTTTATGAAGCAGGAGGCTTTATGAAACTGAAACGTTTTATCGCCGCGGATACCCGGGCGGCCATGCAACAAATAAAAGCGACCTTTGGTCCTGACGCCGTTATTTTATCCAGTCATCATGTTGAAGGCGGGGTTGAAATCGTTGCAGCTATTGATTTTGACGAATCGGTCTTGTCCGCAAGTGCAGCCGTGGCATCAGCGGAACCTGCCACTCAGGTTGAAAAATATCCTGCGCAAACACCTTTAGATGACATGCGCCTTGAAATTCAAACGTTAAGAGGGATGCTTGAAGCTCAGCTCAGAGGTAACTTGGGGGGAAGTAACGAACCACTACATACTGTTTTACTCCAAAAACTTCTTTACCTGGGTGTTAGCCACCATACCGCGGCGACTTGGGTTCGACTGGTCAGTCCGGGTCTGAATCAGCAACGTGGGTGGCAGCATATTTTGACCCACATAACGGAAATAGTACCTATCAAGGATAATCGTCGCATTGAGGAAGGAGGGATTTATGCTTTTGTCGGGCCAACTGGTGTTGGTAAAACTACCACGCTTGCCAAAATTGCAGCACGTTTCACATTGCGATTTGGAGCTGATAAATTAGGTCTGGTCACTATGGACTCTTTTCGCATCGCAGCGCAAGAGCAATTAATTCTGTATGGAAAAATTCTGGGCGTAAAAGTTTGTGTCGCGCAGGATGAAGTATCATTAACTCGAGTACTTCGTCAGTTAAGTGATAAAAAATTAATTCTTATCGATACTGCAGGAATGAATCCCGCAGATGATCGAGTAGCTCAGCAAATGCAGGTATTGAGCACTCATATGCAATCCATTTCTAAAGTACTTATTCTTCCTGCAACCAGTCATTATCAAGTATTAATAGATGCAATTAAACGGTATCAGACTAATGATGTGGATCAATGTATTTTGACCAAATTAGACGAGTCATTAGCTATCGGTGGTGCTTTAAGTGCGGTGATTGAATCGGGATTAGGAGTCAGTTATTTAACGCATGGACAGCGAGTACCTGAAGACATCAAAATGGCGACACGCCATCAACTTGTTGCGTTATTTGCGCAACAGGAACTGGACCTGTTCCCCACTGATGTGGGCCATGAGCAGGCGCGGGTCAGGAGCGAATACTATGTCTAAGTCAAATAAAAGCATTAAGGATCAGGCAGCAGGGCTTAGAACCATGTCGCGCAGCAAGCCCGTTAAAGTAATTGCAGTCACTGCAGGAAAAGGGGGCGTGGGTAAAAGTAACGTTTCGGTCAATCTGGCTGTTGCGTTAGCTAAACTTAATAAAAACGTGATGCTGCTGGATGCTGATTTAGGGCTTGCTAACGTGGATATCATGTTAGGGCTTCATACTAAATATAACTTATCACACGTGATACAGGGAGTGTGTCATTTAAGCGACATTATTTTACAAGGTCCAAACGGTATCAGGGTAATTCCCGCAGCATCCGGTACTGAATTTATGACCCAACTGACTCATGCCGAACATGCAGGCATAATTGATGCATTCAATGAATTAACCGATGATTTGGATTATATGATTATTGATACTGCAGCAGGAATTTCAGATACGGTTTTAAGTTTTACAAGGTCCTCACAGGAGCTCATTGTGGTCGTTTGTGATGAACCCACGTCACTAACGGATGCTTATGCATTAATCAAAGTGATGAGTAAACGTTATGAATGGACTCACTTTCATATTTTGGCAAATATGGTACGACATTTAAAGGATGGAAGAGATTTGTTTAATAAATTGTTTCGGGTTTCCGAGCAATTTCTTGATGTTCATCTAGACTATTTAGGTGCAATACCGTTTGATGAACATGTACACAAGGCGGTAAAAAAACAAAAACCCGTGTTATTAGCTTATCCTGATTCGCCGGCATCAGCTTCATTAATTGAGCTGGCTGAGGATGTGAATAATTGGCCTTACAAGCCGATTTTAGGGGGTAATACCAGTTTCTTTTTAGAACGTTTTGTAGCAGGTGAATTTTAAAATATTCACTATACTTAAAGTAGTTTTAGTGATTGGGTTGTAATAATAATACATCGTGCTGTTATTGTAAGGAGAGTGTCGTGGATGCTTTAGCTGCATACAGCAAAATAAAAGAACAAACCCAGGAAGCGTTAGTTAAAAGTCATGCGGTTTTGGTAAAACGAATAGCACATCATTTATTGGGACGATTGCCCCAGACTGTGCAACTGGATGACTTGATACAGGCGGGTATGCTTGGTTTACTTGAAGCTGCAAGACATTATGATTCTTCCAAAGGGGCATCTTTTGAAACTTATGCTGGAATAAGAATTCGAGGGCATATGCTGGATGAGGTCAGGAGAAATGATTGGGTTCCTCGTTCGGTATATCGGAATTCACGAATGATTTCAGAAGCAGTGCGTCATTTGGAACATCGTCTGGGTCGTGAAGCTAAAGATGCAGAAGTCGCTAGTGAACTGGGTCTTCCAATCAATGAATATCATGACATGTTGCAGGATTCAGCAAGCAGTCATTTATACGGATTTGATGATTTGGGAGTTACCGATGATGTATTACAAGGTGGGGAGGGTGGCATTTCAACCGAACCTCATGTTAGTGTATTACATAATGACTTGATGAGTCGCTTAACGCACGTTATTGATGGGTTACCTCATAAAGAGCGTTTGGTATTATCGTTATACTACGAACAGGATTTGAATTTGAAGGAGATAGGGGATGTTTTAAGCGTCAGCGAATCACGTATCTCGCAAATTCTTAGTCAGGCAACTATTCGCATAAAATCGCGATTACCGGAATAAATAATAAGATATGGATGCATTAACATTTATAGGTCTTTTAACGGGTTTCCTGGCCATTATTATTGGCCAGGTTTTTGAAGGAGGGGATATTCATTCTCTAATGAATTTTCCCGCATTACTCATCGTTATGGGGGGTACTCTTGGAGCGGTTATGGTTCAATCGCCATTTGCCACCTTTAAGCGTGCTTTTCGTATACTCCCCTGGATTTTTAAACCCCCTCGCCTTGATTTTGAAACGTGCCGAACCCTCTTGATTGATTTATCAAAGAAAGCACGTCAAATGGGATTACTTTCTCTTGAAGATCACCTGGAAGTTGAAAAAAATCCGCTCATAAGCAAAGGTTTGGAATTGTTAGTTCTTGGTGTTGATAAAACTACCATCCGTCAGGTGTTGGAAGCTGAAATTGATCGTATTGAATATCAAAACTTACGCGCGGCAAATGTATTTGAAAGTATGGGCGGGTATAGCCCAACTATCGGCATCATGGGTGCTGTTTTAGGGTTAATTCAGGTCATGCGAAATCTTGCTGATCCCGGAGCTTTAGGAGTGGGTATCGCGGTGGCGTTTGTTGCCACTATTTATGGAGTTGGACTGGCCAACCTTTTGTTTTTACCGGTAGCTAATAAACTAAAAAGCTGTGCGGCTCGTCAAGTGCATTATGATGAAATGATTGTTGAGGGATTAGTGGCTATTGCCAGTGGTGAAAGCCCTAATATGCTGCAGTTGAAATTAAATAATTTTGGACAGCAAAGACATCATGCGATCACGGCGCAATAAAGAGGAAGAACATGTAGATAATCATCGTTGGGTAATATCTTACGCTGATTTCATCACTCTGCTGTTTGCTTTTTTTGTAGTGATGTACGCAATATCCTCGCTTAATATTTCAAAATATAAATCACTTACTGAAGGGATGAAATCGGCTTTTAATAATAATAAAGTCAGTAAATCAACAGCGGATAAAATGGATGGTCCTCAAGTAAAGGAAACGACCGGTGCCCATAATGACGGCATGGATAATTTAAATGATTCACTTTCAGAATTAGCGGATGGGAATTTTAAAGTAAACAGGCAAGAGGGCTGGATTGAGCTGGATATAAAAGCAGGCTCACTATTTGCAGCAGGCGAAAATGATATCAAACCTGAAGCATTAATTAAACTTATGCAGTTAGCAACTAAAATTAAAGATTTGCCATATACGGTGGTGGTTGAAGGGTATACTGATAATACACCCATTGAAACCCCACAATATCCCTCAAATTGGGAGCTTTCTGCATCGCGAGCGGCTACTGTTGGAAGAATTTTAAATGGTTATGGAATTGCTAATTACCGAATATTGGTGATGGGATATGGTGATCAATTTCCAATTGCCAATAATTTGACTGAAGAGGGGCGAGGACAGAATCGTCGCGTAAGCATCATCATTGCAAAAGATAGAAAAATTGACAGGGTTTCTAATCCTGAAATTGGTCAAACTCATAACGCTGTATTAGGTACTGTTCAGCCTGTACCGTATAAGGCGGATACCAAAACAGATAAAGATCCTAAA
>JAUXYG010000188.1 GCA_030694525.1 Legionella sp.
TAATCATCAGCAGGATTAACCTGGAGCGAACCCACATTTGCGGCACTTATTTTATAATACCCATTAGCATCAGGGGTAGCAGAAAGACCCGTACCGCTTAAGACCCCATCACCGGCATTAATTTTAATTAAATAATAATCAATACTTTCTGAGCCATCGGTATCTTGCAATGCTGCTTTCACTTGCAGTGCAGCATTAGTGCTGTCCTCTGCAAGCTGGTAATAAGTCTGGGTTTGTGCCATATCCCAGGTCGGAGCATCAGCAATACCAAGAACACTAATATTTAATGTTCCGGTCGCAGTCTGACTTTGATTATTCGCGGTGGTTACCGTAGCTTTTACTGTAAAAGCGATACCCGTAGAGGAATAATCCGCATCGGGTATAAACGTTACTCCATTTAAACTGTAATTAATGTTGTTAGTGGTTGTAAATGCACCAGGTGGAATGACGTAATGACCACTCACTACTGCCAAAGGTGCTCCGTTATAATAGAAGGTACCATGCGTTACCGCGGGCACCTGAATAAGTACACTACTGATTGTTTCGCCGTTATCATAGTCACCAATATTTATATTCACCGTTACGGGGATTCCATCGGCAGCGGTAACGGGAGATACGATGACTTCATTCGCATCGCGACCCTGATCTTCGACCCCTGATGCAGAAAGAGAGATCGTGGGTGCTTTGTCTGCAATATTAATGATGATATTTGCAGAGGCTGTGTCACCATCCGCATCACGAATGTTAAAGGTGATCACCTTATTAAGCACCAAAGCGTCATGATTAATACTGTTATTACTCACAAAAAATGTAGAACCATCCGCGCGGATATTCAAGACACCTATCACCTGTGTTCCCAGGCTGTCATAAATAGTAAACTGATTATATCCAGTACCGACAATAACGTGCTCAGTGGTTCCATCGATTATTGATATGACTTTACCCGTATCAGCTCCTTCACGGCTTACATTAATTATATCGGTCGTGGTGGTGGTGCCACCCTCAACAATTTGAGCAAAGGTGATGTTTGCAGCAGTTGGGATATCATCCTGAATCGTTATAGGTAATTGTGCGCTGGCCAAGTTACTGTCGCCATCCGCATCTTTTACATTGACAACAAAGATCACATCGAGGGTGTTTTTGCCTTGAACCAGTGGATGATCTATTGATCCAAGGAGCCTGAACGTATAGGCACCCGTTTGATTATCTAAAGTGAGTGTAAATTTAGTGATGGTCGTGGAGCCAGAAACAACGACACCACTATAAACACTGGTAGTTGCAGTAGTTGAACTTAAAACTAGATTAATGGGTAAGCCTCCAGAGGTCCAAGATCCAGTTGTATGCGCATTAAAAGCCGCCATATCGAGACTGTAATTAACGACCTTATCACTGCCTTCAAGAACAGTTATCTGTCCGCTTGCCGTTTCCCCTGTAGCTGCAGCAGAAGATCCGGCATGATTACCGGTACTCGCGTTAATATCACTTTCTTTTACCAAAATAGGTGCAATGGTATTAATAACTGGTAAGACACCATCTGTAATAGTGGTTTTAACATTGATTGGATTGGTCAGCTGATCCCCATCACTGTCTCTAATCTGAACTGGAGTGGTTATGGTGATGGTGGTGCCATTGACCTGGACGTATCCCGTATTATTTCCAGTTAACGAATGGTCTAAAGGTTTGTATTGGGTAAACGTAATCGTTGCATCTACATCATGTCCATTTGGATTCTGGGTAGCATTTAATGTAAACGTTAATACCGTCTCACTGCCTATTTTACCTGTAAGAACATGAGTGGAACTGTCATAAGTATAAGTAATGGTTTGACCTGCTGATTTTACTTCACTGGTAAGTTCGCTAATAATTGCAGCAATTACGGTACTGTCAATAGTAACCGTACCAGGAACTAGTCGGTCACTACCAGAAACAATAGTAAGATTTTGCGTATTACTCACTGGATAGCCATTAACTACCGATAAGCTGCCTTCGGTAACCGCAAGATTAACAACATTACCTCCTTGAGGATTCAGCCCATCAACGATATTTACTGTTAATAATGCGGTGTCCTGATCTCCATCCTTATCAACAACAGTTACATTGAGCGGAATGGCTAAAATATTACCAATCCCTTGATCCAATGGGCCATTCATTTGAACCGTATAAGCCCCGTTATCAGCAACGGTAATTTCAACAATAAGGTTATGATTCGAATCAAAAATTTTAACGGAATGCGCTGATACTTCATGAGTAGTCGCAAACCCATTGCTGGTTAATCCGCTTAATGAAGGCTGTGAACCATTAAAAGTAATGGTTGCAACAGGATCACTACCAATATTTAAATTTAAACTGCCATTGGTTTGATTATTGCCATCAATGACAGAGGACGCCACCGTGTCAATCAGATCCGGGTTCACTCCATCGTTAATTAAAGCAGATATAGTTACAGGATTGGTCAGAGCATCCCCATCAATATCTATTACCTGAACACCATAAATAATTCGTATTTGATCCCCAATAATCTGCACAGAACCACCAGAATTAGCTATAAGTTGTGATAATGGCTGATAAAGAGTTATATCTTGCTGTAATACGATGTCACCATTGGGCTGAACTACCGGAATTAATTTAATTTCAAGTACCAGCTCACCACTTGCTGATTTTAAAGTGATGGTGTTGTTAGTCACCGTTGCAACTACTGACTCTTCCTGGCCGGTTGCAATACTAAAAAATTTGATGTCATTCTGTAACTCACTGGCTAAATTGGCCTGATTCAATATGGCCAGCGTGGATAACTCAAATGGATCAGAACCATTGTTAACTAGTGTTACACCGGGACTAAGTACGTGAGTGGGATAAGTAATTGGGGCAAGATCCCCTTCATTTAAGCCAGTATTCAATGTTTGACCGCCTGTTGAGGGTGCACCATCGTTAATACCAATAACCAGATTATTTACTGGGCTTATATCACCATCTCCATCAATCACACTATAACCAACCACCAGTTCCTGGATGAAGTCATGATCAAGCCCATCTACAGAAACCAGCTTCCAGGTACCATCGCTGTTTATTGTGAGCTCCCCTTTAGCGGTATTTATGACGTAGGTGGTTTGATTATTGGCAAAGGAATAGGTAGTATTTTCAACAACGACGGAATATAAATGTCCTCCTTCAGCGTTTAGATTATAAAATCCAGCTAAACTTCCGGTAACAGTCTCTCCTTCTATCACCGTGGCAACTCCGCCAACGGGATGCGCAATCGAATCGACTATATTCACTGGCAGGGTTAAATTGGCACTATCCCCATCGGTATCAATGGCCTGAATTTTTAAATTTAAAGCGAGACTGTCCTGGCCAAGTTGGCTATGATCTAAAGGTTTAAATAATTCAAAGTTAACCTGACCGGATGTTGCATTATTACTCAAAGTAGCCCTAAGGACCTCTACACGGGTTGTACCATCAAGGTAATAACCCTTCAACACGCCATTATCCACTTCAAACAAAACATCATGACCAGCAGATTTCAGACCGCTATTTTCTCCCGCAGTATAATTAAATCCTAAATGATCAATAGGATCAGAGCCAATATCAATGACAAAAGATGCCTGGCCAATTGTAGCTGCGCCAGTGACTGGTTCATTAATATTAATGCTCTCCTGGGTACTAAGTACTGGATTAGCACCATCACTAATACCTGCATTAATCAAAGCAGGTTGGGCTAAATAATCACCCTCTGCATCCTGAATTTGAACCCCTAAAATAATATTAATTTGGTCGCCCTGAAGATGTACCGATCCCGTGCTATTATTTTGATTGTGATCAATGGGTGCATTAAGGGTTACTTCAATATGTGCATCGACATCGTAATTATTAGTATTTTGATTTGCCGTCAACTCGATCACCAAAATATCGACCCCATTAAGTGAGCCAGTAATCGTGTTACCGGTAACAGTAAAAGTCAGTGGTTGACCGTCAAATTTTATTTCCTGATTTAATTCAGCAATAAGTGTATTAATGGTTGCTGGGTCAAATTTCACTGTTTCGGGTAATAACCGATCGCCACTGGTCTGCAAAGTAAAGTTAACCAATGGGCTTGAAATAGGATAGGTACCTGGAGAGAGATCTCCTTCCACAATATTGGTAGAAGCCTGGGTCGGATAGGGTTGATTCACTGCATCATTAATAATGATCTTAATTTGACCCAAGTTACTAATATCCGCATCTTTATCAGTAGCTCGCACATCAAGCAGTAATTCAGAAATTTCGTTCACCTGATCTAAGGGACCTGATAAAGTGGCCGTATAACTACCATCCGGGTTAATGGTAACTCTTAAAATTTCTTGTCCATTTAAAGGGCTACTGGCATCATCAATTTTTAAAACCAATACTTTATTATCACTTTCAAATGAATAACTGGTCTGTTTCCCACCACTGGTAAGGTCATTGAGTGAATTTTGCATGGTGGCGGTATTTTCAAATACCAGGGTAGCGATGACATCGCTGCCTAAATTCAAAGGCACTTGTCCTGATTGCGTTTGTGTGGTCAGATTTTCGGTAAAAATAAGTTGATGATTGCCTAATGCAGGGGCACCACCATCATTAATAGTAACCTGTAAATTAACTGGATTCGTTAATGCATCACCATCACTATCCTGGGCTTGCAGTTGTAAATCAATATGTAGACTTTGACCATCCTGACGGATTAAACCGGTACTGTTACCGCTTGCGTCATGATCCAGGGGTTTGTATTGAATTAAAGTCACATTGATTGATAAATCCTTGCCACTATTTTGAGGCGTAATAATGAGCTGAAACACCGTATTATTTTGCGCATCGGTTGCAGTCAGAGTGATGACACCATTAACACTATTCTGGGTTAAGGTAAGCGCACTGCCACTAGCAGTAACTTCATTTTGAAATTCATTAATCAAATTATTCAGAAAGCCACTCTCAATAGTCAAACTCTCTGGCACAAGCCGGTCTACTCCTGCTGTTATGGAAAACTGATGATTCGTAGTGACTGGATACCCACCTGTTATTGCGTCTAAATCCCCTTCCACGGCAATAAATGAGGTGGAAATACCACCTTCCGCGTCTGATCCGTCGTCGATCTTAATAATCAGATTACCAATGACGCTGTCGTTATCTGCATCTATGGCTTTGATAGGTATGGAGATGCTGATTTCATTATTAAGCGGTTGATCAATAGATTCATAGACGTGCAACTCATAATGAGGCATGTCTGTTTGCTCATGGTTCGCCCTTACTTCGCTTAACGTTAAGGTAAAGATAACTTGCTGTGCCTCGTTGGTGGCAGTGATGGTGTGAGCCTGTTCATCCATGCTAAAAAAAAGTGCCTGTCCATTGGAGGTTAAATTGATAGTCCTTAGGGCATCTAATGCACTATCAGCAAAAACCAAATCTTTTGCCAAATCAGTATTGAAATCAACATTCACCGAGCCGGTTATAACCAATCCTATATTAGTATTATCATTAAGTTGAATGGAATCAACACCATGCATGAATGGTGCATCATCTTCAAAATGAATTTTACTTCCAATATCTAATGAAGCAGTAGATTTATCCCCGGAACTGTCAGTTAATGTTAATGTTATTCGAATTAAATTACTTAAGTCGATCGATTCGTCTGCAGAATTCGCGTTCGGGTGGTAAATGCCATGATATTGTACAATGGTTATTTTTCCATTGGCAGGATCGATACCGATTGCAAAAATTACTTTACCCTCACTAGTCGCTATGATTTTATTACCATCTAGAGATAAGGTAATTGGGGATCCATTACTCGCCTTGAGGCTGGATGCGCCATTTCCTAGTTCAAGAGCATAAGATGCGGTTACCCTATCAGCGGGCTGATTCAATTGAGAGGGGGCGGCAGAAACTAAAAACCCTTCGGCAAAGCCAATAACATCTCCAAAATTAAACGGATCGACAATGCCCTGGTGATCGGCTGCATTAAAATCACCATTTCGCACGGTTATTGATTCATCCAAAGACAAATCATTATCGCTAAACGCTAAAAAGGCCTCCGGTTTAGTATTACCATAAAGCTGAACCATATTACCAACGTAATCTGTTTCTTGAGCATTTAGCGATGAAAGGCCCCTGGTATCATAACCTGAGGTCACTAAACCAAATCCAAACATGGGATCTAGAATATAAGCGTTTCCCCCACTTCCAAGAAGTGTCGCATCACCAGCAGCGGTTGCTTCAAGTGCCGCAAGTAATTGGCTAATGTCTAAGCCCTTGATTAAGGCATCTTCTATGAGCTGCTGAATGACTTCAGTATTTCCCGCCTTTAACAATGGAGAAATACCATCAAGACTAAACGGTTGATTAATCGCTAAACTGATTATAGGTAGATCGTTAAACAGATTTATTTGTGATGATCCGCTAAGTAAGACAACAGATTCACCCGGCTCGATGGTTGAACCTTGTCTGATTAAACTGGTTTGTCCATTTAGATCGATTTTTGCGAGTAATCCCTGAAGTGTTTGAACTGCACCTAAGGTTGGAATGATCATAATACTCCCACTTACAACAGTAATTTTTATTGGTTACATGTGGATGCCTATAATTATAGAAGATAAATGATGTAATTTGGATTAAAGTGCAACAGTATTTTCTATTTTTGAACTAAATACAGACTTTATAAGGTTATTGTAAAAATCAAAGAGGTTTGTAGGTTCTTTTTACGATACAGAAACGGGCTTAAAGTTTTGTTAAAATCCAGCCTTTGTGCCATTTTGTTTTGCAATTTGACTCCAAAATTGGCTATAATGATGAAATTTTTTATAAAATAGAGACAATAAATATGACATACGGCCGTATGGAACTAATTTATCAAGTACCTTTTAGTATTATGCCAAATGAACTTATTTTACAAATAATTGAAGGTATGGATTTGCAAAGTGCTACTCAGTTTATGCAAGTAAATAAACAATTAAATCTGCTCGTAAAAAATAGCCGCCTATGGAATCAATTTGGTGCCGAGAACTTCACAAATTTTTTTAAGCAAATGAAGGCCTTAGATGTTATAGCAAGAAAAGTTATTATTAATAATAATATGACCTTCAAAACGTATCATGACCTCATTCAGATTAATGAGTCTCTTTATCATGTTAGATCTTTAAAAGACGCAGAAATTCGCCAAAAACTTTTTCAAATCAATCCTTTGTTTGGAAAATATAAAAATATGGAGTATGTCCTCTTAAACAATATTTTAAAAGGAGAGATAACCTTTTCCGAGATTGATCTTATACCTAGTTTTGAACTCTATACCATCATAACACGTACTCATTGGCAACAAGCTTTAAAGGAACGTTTGATTACCTTTGATGAGGCTTTACTTATGGATCCCAGCCATTTGGAACGTTTGATTACCCACCATGGCTTAGAAGCCTTAAAAGAGAAACTAATTACTAAAGAACAAGCCCTATTGATTGCCCCTCGGTATTTAAGGTTATTATTAACTGAGGCTGGCTTAAAAGCCATGCGTGCTCAAGCCATTAATTTCTCTCTAATAATTACACCAAAGAAAGCAAATGAGGAAGGCCTCGACCCCTATTTAATGGAAATATTAAAGCCTAATGGTTTAAAGCTGCTGGCAAATAACGTTATGACAATTGATGATGCTTATTCATTTCAATTTGATTTTATAAACATCATTGTATCTGAAAATGTTACAGATGCATTAGTGAACACTGTCATAACACTGAAACAGCTACATGAAGCTGAACGAACACTTTCTGCATATAATTTAAAACAAGTTTTTCAGTATCGGGGGTCTTATAACTTACTTCGTGATAACATAGTGACTTTGGAGCAGATTTTAAATTTGCCTGATAAAAATTTTCTCGACATCATCTGCTCAGGCGGTGATCTTGAGTATGAAACAGTACTCGCCTATGAAGCGCTTAGAGCGAAGGTTCTTACTTTTGAAGAGCTTTACGAGTTAGTTATGGTGAAAAAGTCGAAATGGGTTTCTTTATTAGATGTTGATCCAAAATGTTATCATCAAAATATAATTAACTTTGATGTGGCTGCTGAATTAGAGAGTAACGGTAAACTTAATAGGTTTAGATGTGCGTTTAATGTAGTAGATAAACTAAGTAGAGGTGAAATATATCATTTCAATTCTATCTGGTCTCATCCTGACAACAAAAATAATAAAAGCAAAATGATTGCCATACTAAAGGATTACACTAAGGGCAATATATTGGGTCGCTTTTTTTCCGGGCATTGGAATAGACATTTTGTAACTGAGGTTTCAATCATTATTCGTAATGCGACTCAACCAAATGTCTCGGCTTCCGATATTTTAAATCAATTGGCGGCAATTAAAACTTGGCGGAGACCAAATAGTATATTAAGAAAAATGATCGACTTCATGGAAGTAAAATATGTGGAGAGTCTTACCGAATCCAACATTGCGGAAAAGCAACAGAGTAATTCAAATACAGATCTTAGACTTTATTAATAAGCAGACACGATCCTATAACTTCTGTTAATCACCTAGTTCTGGGGTTTAACATAATAATGATTCAATTTATTAGGTTAATCCATCCCCGATTTGTAGGACACTTTGCTAAGAGAGTAAAATCTAAAGTGGAGGTGAATAATGAACATTAAAAAATCAGAGTAACCACTAGTTAGAGGAAAATACAGGTACAGAGTTATTAATTACCTTTTAATTAAACATAAGTATCTCAAGTTATGAATATACAAACTGGAAAACATCCTGGGTTCACTTTTTTGCAAAAGTCATAAGTATGGGACAAGGTGAAGATTTAGTATCGCGACATTTTTCTACTAAGAGCGATAACGTGTTACGAGCCTCAGTTAACTCATTAATGTTTACGCTAAGTTTTTCAATACGTTTTTGAGCCATATCTCTTACACGCTCCCGATCATTTTTAGCATCAAACTCTAATAATTCTTTTATTTCTTTTAGAGTAAAACCTGCTTTTTTGGCTAAAAGAATAAACCTTAACCGGCTTATGTCATTATCACCATAACGTCTT
The DNA here is from genome assembly GCA_030694525.1 of Legionella sp. Classification (GTDB taxonomy): domain Bacteria; phylum Pseudomonadota; class Gammaproteobacteria; order Legionellales; family Legionellaceae; genus Legionella. The sequence continues at coordinate 9,039 of JAUXYG010000188.1, forward strand.
ATTTTTCGGGTTCCAAATTCTTCTGTTAGCAATGGGACATTTAGTAAACCTTTACGTTGATAATAACGTATGGTTTCTACCCCGACTTCACATAATTTAGCAAATTCACCAATTGTTTTATTATACATTACTTGACTCCGTACTATAGTACGTACTCTATATTACTATTATATACCATTAATTAAAGAGTATAGAAATGAGCAATATCTCAATTAAAAAAGCAGTTTTGTATCGCATGGTAATTGGACATCACGTTTGCCCCTATGGTCTCAAAGCCAAGGATATATTGCAGCGTCAAGGTTATGAGGTGGAAGATAAATGGTTAACAACACGTGAACAAGTCGATGCATTTAAGCAAAAGCACGATGTGAAAACCACACCGCAAACTTTTATCAATGGAGAACGGATTGGTGGTTATGATGATTTGCGGCGTCACTTTAAGAAGAAGATCAGAGATCCGAAAGAAAAAAGTTATCGCCCAGTCATTGTACTTTTTGTAATTACTGCAATGATGGCAATGTCAATTAGTTATGCTTTTTTTGATAACCTGTTTACAGCACGTGCATTAGGCTGGTTTATTGCTTTTAGCATGACTGTTCTTGCTCTTTTAAAACTACAGAATATCGAAAGTTTTTCAACTATGTTTCTAAACTATGACCTATTGGCTAGACAATGGGTTCCTTACAGCTATATTTACCCATTTGCAGAAGCTTTAGCAGGCATATTGATGATTTCAGGGGCATTAAATTGGCTTTCCATTCCAGTTGCCTTGTTTATTGGAACTGTAGGTGCTCTTTCTGTGTTTAAAGCCGTATATATCGACAAACGCGAGCTTAATTGCGCCTGTGTGGGAGGTGACAGTAACGTACCTTTAGGTTTTATTTCACTCACTGAAAATTTAATGATGATTGGAATGGCTTTATTCATGTTGTTTATGTAATTCAACTAATTCGCTTATCAGGATTATAATATGAAAATTTTATCTATTTTATTATTGAGTTTACTTTTTAATAACACCATTACTTACGCTAATACCCAAAAGCACATCATGAAACAGGAAAAACCTTATCAAAATACTATCCAATTAGTGATTAAGGATGCTCCAAGTAACATCTCGGCTAACACTCCAGAAACCATTCGTTTGCAATTACTTCAGAATAATAAGCCACTTACTTCAGAAGATCTTAAGACAGTACATACAGAAAAGATTCATTTAATGGTGATAGACTCTACACTAACTGATTATTATCATATTCACCCTTTAATGGATAATAAGAACAAGGATTTTATTTTCAAATTTCCCCCAAAGAAAAATAGTTCTTATCGAATATGGGTTGATATCACCCCTATTGCCACAAACAAGCAATTGTTTCTGAATGCTGATATCGGCACTTCATCTCATAAACATAAAATTGATAAAGACGTTAAATTAAATTCCAGCGTAGATTCTTATCAGTTTATCCTGAAGTTAGATGGGCATCTTCAGGTTAATAAACCAACTATGGCAACCATTACCGTTACTGCTAATGGAAAGCCTTTCAGCCAGCTAGAACCTGTTATGGGGGCATTTGCGCATCTTATAGGGTTTTATGCAGATAATTCTTCCATACTTCATATTCATCCTATGGGAAAAGAACCTAGCAAAGACTCTGAACGCGGTGGTTCTCAGTTAATGTTCCATATAGAGCCTCAACAAGCAGGCTTCGTTAAATTGTTTGCTCAATTCCGAATTAATGGAAAAGACGTCTATGTGCCTTTTGGAATTATAATTAGACAATAGCATAAGTGGCTTGTTTATATCATTCTTCTTATTGCAGGATAATACCAGATTATGAAATTATAATTGTGACATACTAAGTTATTATTCTGCTTTCAATATTCTTTGATAGTAAGGTTATATAATCATTTAGCAGTTGGAAACAACGCTA
>JAUXYG010000192.1 GCA_030694525.1 Legionella sp.
CATCACCTCGCGTTGCAGCATGAATTAATATTCCATGCTCATAGGTTATATTTACCGCCAAGCCATCCAATTTCGGTTCACAGGTGAACGTCAATTCCTGATCTGGCTCATCGAGTTTTTCCTTTGCTCTTTTTAAAAAGGCTTGTAATTCCTCGGTACTAAAGACATTGGCCAAGGAAAGCATAGGCTGTTTGTGGGCAACAGGCATAAACGCATCAGACGCTGTTCCACTTACCCTTTGCGTTGGGGAATCAGAGGTTAAAAATTGAGGATATTTTAATTCTAATTCCTGTAATGCTTTAAAACATCGGTCGTATTCAACATCAGGTACCAAGGGGTCATCTTGCACATAATAATGATGATCGTAATTCCTTATTTGTTCTCTTAATGCATCAATTTGTCCCTTGATATCATCCAGACTCATGAATTTTATCCAAAATTAAAAAAATAAGTTTATCATTAATATTCATTAAGCTAAAACAATGTCTTCTATCCCAACCTTAGCTCTAAACTAACAGCCTTGCTCGGGAAAGCGGCGATTAAGGAATTTTTATGCCTTGTTCCCCTTCATGGATGAATCTCCGCACACACAGACTGAAATACTCTCTCATAATTTTATGGGTATCATACAAAATGTCAGTTTTGTCATCACCGCGCAGGGGTAGAACCCCTCATAATTTATATATATACATAAATAATTTTGAAGTTTAATTAGTTGTCTTCCTCCCCGCCTGCGCGAGGAAGACAAGACAGGCATTTGAACAATAAATTGCATAAAATTAGGAAAGGGATATTCTAGTGTGCGGATAAAACAATCTGAATATAGTAAGGACCCAGGCCTTTAATCAGTTTAATATATTATGCTTACTATCATTGAATAATATCAGTGATGCGGCTCAATATTATCTTTTAACAAATCACGAATCTCGGTCAATAATATTTCTTCATTAGTTAATTTAGGCTTCTTTTCCTCTTCCTTTCTTTTTAATAAATTTACAAATTTTACTGCTATAAAAATGGCAAACGCAATAATAGTAAAATCAATAATGGTTTGAAAAAAACTGCCCCATTGAACTACTGCATCACCCACAATAAACGATTTATCGGAAATATTGATTCCACCGAGCAACAACCCGATCAAAGGCATAATAATACCGTTGACCAGAGAAGTTATGATCTTACCGAATGCGGTACCAATGACCACAGCTACGGCCAGATCGACGACATTACCCCGCATGGCAAATTGTTTAAATTCTTGAAAAAAACTCATTTTTTCTCCCTAAAAATGGGTCAATAGTTACACAGAACAAAGTTGTTAATTAACAAATAGTTTACTCTAAATAATAGTATTTCCATTTTTTCAAATAAAGAGAGAGCCTAACCTCAAGAAGTAGCTTTTCAATTAATTAACCCACAGATTTTGAAGCCAGGTTTAAATCAATCAGGTTACTCATTGAGGCATTAACTTTACTATGAATTCTCAATCATAGTTCGTATTTGCTGAATTTTTTCTGCAAGATCAATAGGAGCTTCACCGCCTCCTTGAGCCATATCATCACGTCCGCCCCCCTTACCGCATAAATGTCGCACTAATTGGGCAGCACTTGGCGCTTTACCAATAATATTTTTACTTACACCAGCAATTACATTCATTTTTTGGTTTTCAATTGCAAATAAAACAATAACAGCAGATTCAAGGCTTGATTTAAGTTTATCCAACATGGAGCGCATCGCCTGATTATCTACCCCTTCTAATTGTTTTACTAACAAACTAATTCCATTTACTTGCTCTACTTCATTAAGTAGATCACTGCCTGATTTTTGCGCTTTTTCACTATTAAGTCTGGCTATTTCTTTTTCCTGACTTTTATTCTCGTTTATTAATTGGGACAATTTGCCAGAGACATGAGTCACTGTGGTTTTTAGGGCAGAAGCAAGTTCTCCTAATAGCGCTTGTTGTTCATTGATCCAAATCAAGGCGGCCTCCCCTGTAACCATTTCGATACGACGAACCCCGCTAGCAATTCCATATTCCGCAATAATTTTAAACAAGCCTATATCACCGGTGCGACGGGCATGCGTTCCCCCGCAAAGCTCTTTCGAAAATTCACCCATGGATAACACACGAACTGCATCTGCGTATTTTTCGCCAAAAAGTGCCACCGCACCGCTACGCTTTGCCTCTTCAATATCCATCAATTGAGTCATCACTTCATGATTGGCTCTAATTTGCTCATTGACCAACAATTCAATTTGATTTATTTCCTTGGCTGATAAACCTTCAAAGTGAGAAAAGTCAAAACGTGCTCGTTCCGCATCCACCAAAGACCCCTTTTGTTGAACGTGGTGGCCTACAACTTTTTTTAATGCAGCATGCAATAAATGAGTGGCTGTATGATTTAATCTTATAGCTTCGCGACGGTCATTGTCTATTTCAGCATGGACGTCTAAATTGACAGTTAACTGACCATCAATCACTTCACCATGATGCACTACCGCCTGACCAATTTTTTGCGTGTCATCTACTCTAAAAATAAATCCCCTTCCCTGAAGCGTTCCTTTATCTCCGACCTGGCCTCCGCTTTCGGCGTAGAATGGAGTGTGATCCAGAACTACAGCTCCTTTACTGCCTTTAACCAAAAGGTCAATTTCAGCTCCATCTTTCAATAGCGCAACAATTTTTCCCTCCATCTTTTCATTATCATAACCATGAAATGAAGATTGATGATCCAGCTGGGACGTCGCATGATAATCAGCCGTAAACTGACTGGCAGCCTGAGACTGTTCTCTTTGTTGTTGCATGTATTGATTAAAACCGGACATGTCTACAGTTAGACCTCTTTCTCTGGCGATGTCCGCAGTCAAGTCCACGGGGAAGCCATACGTATCATATAATTTAAAAGCAACTTGACCAGGAATTTCTCCGCCATTTAATTGTTCCATTTGCTCCTGAAGCAAACGCAACCCTTGCTCTAAAGTGCGCGCGAACTGATTTTCTTCCTGAAGTAAAATTTTTTCGATATGTGATTTAGAGGTAATCAGCTCAGGGTATGCATCCCCCATTACATCAATTAAAGGATGTATTAATTGCGAAAAAAATGGCGTGGGCAGACCCAATTTATTACCATGCCTTACAGCACGCCTTATTATCCTGCGAAGAACATAACCGCGCCCTTCATTTCCAGGCATTACCCCATCTGCAATGAGAAAGGAGCAGGAACGTATATGATCAGCAATCACTTTTAATGAAGTGTGATTTAAATCAATTTCTTTACCCAGAGCAGCTATTGCTTTGATTAAATATTGAAAGCTGTCAATTTCATAATTATTATGAACCCCTTGGACTACTGCGGCTAATCGCTCCAGACCCATTCCGGTATCTACTGAAGGTTTGGGTAAGGGATGTAAATGTCCGCTTTTATCACGGTTAAACTGCATAAAGACAAGATTCCAGATTTCAATATATCTATCGCCATCTTCATCTGGGCTTCCCGGAGGTCCACCTGCTATTTCCGGGCCATGATCATAAAATATTTCAGTGCAGGGACCACAGGGACCTGTATCACCCATTGACCAAAAATTGTCCTTGTCACCACACCGGGAAAAACGATCAGGAGAAATACCCATCTCTTTTAACCATATATCTTCTGCTTCCTGATCCTCTTTATAAACTGTTACCCATAATCGCTCTGGTGGCAGCTTTAGAACCTGAGTCAAAAAATCCCAGGCAAAAGCAATCGCTTCACGTTTAAAATAATCACCAAAACTAAAATTACCCAACATTTCAAAGAATGTATGATGCCGTGCGGTGTAGCCTACATTTTCCAAATCATTATGCTTACCACCTGCACGCACACAACGCTGAGAACTGACCGCTCGCTGATAGGGACGCGATTCAATTCCTAAAAATAAATCTTTGAATTGCACCATACCTGCGTTAGTAAACAGTAACGTAGGATCATTTGCTGGAATCAAAGAGCTGGATTCAACCAATTGATGGCCATGCTCGGCAAAATAATTAAAGAATGCTTGTCTAATTTCAGAACTTTTCATTACAACATACCAGTTAGTTATATAATATTGATAATACAGGAAAATACTAAATCATTCATTCCAAACTCTAAGTTCCAACGGACGTAAATTGTGCAGGAAGTTAACAACTGATCCATTCCAAACCCTACGTCCGGCGGTTTATGGAGAGCCCGATCTCGTGACCCAACCAGGAGCAAAAACTCTGGATCCCGCGGTCAAGCCGCGGGACGTAGGCTGTACGGAAGTTGCGCAACTGACTCATTCCAAAACCCACGCCCGTAGTTAAGCAAAAGTAGGCTGTGCAGGAGGTGGGCAACTGCCCAAAACCCTACGTCCCACGGTTTATGCGCGGGATCCAGATCCACATTCGCCCCTGAGTCAAACCCTGGATCCCGCGGTCAAGCCGCGGGACGTAGGCTGTACGGGAAGTTGCGCAACTGACCCATTCCAAAACCCACGCCCGTAGTTAAGCAAAAATAGGCTGTGCAGGAAGTGGGCAACTGACCTACCCAAACCCTACGTCCCGCGGTTTATCCGCGGGATCCAGATCATCGTACATTCGCCCTGATCTAACCCCTCGATCCTGCGGCCAAGCCTTAGGATTTAATAGTTGGCGGGCGTGGCATGAGATCGAGGCCTAAATTCAATCTACTTCAATTCCTTCACTACCCTGGCTATTATATCAGTGCCAAACCCTCGATAAAGTAAAAAGCGTTGTTGCTTCTGGAGTTCTGCAAAGGAAAAATCGGTTTGACCTTTTATTTTTTTCCGCCACACCTCTACAGCATAGGCAAACCAATTGTCTTTTTCCTGCTCCATTTCGCGTTGAATCAGTTCGCTACTGATTCCTTTGTTTTTTAATTCCTGACTAATTTTTAGCGGCCCATAACCTTGGCGTATCCGTGAACGGCTGTAATTCTCTACAAATCGCTCATCACTTTGTAATCCCAGACGCTGGCATGCATCTATAGCATCTTTGACCTCAGCCGGATTAAATCCTTTCTGAATCAGTTTGTCATTTAATTCTATAGCGCCATGCTCTCGTCGGGTTAACAAGCGCACGGCACTATCAAATGCTTTAGTCATCAATGGTCTCAAAGGCGTCTTCCATCTCTGGAGCAGCCGGCATCGCCGTTTTCTTTTCTAACAATTCAGCACGAATTTGTTTTTCAAGAACTGCAGCTATCTCCGGATTTTCTTTGAGATATAGACGAACATTTTCCTTACCCTGACCAATTTTTTCATTTTTATAACTATACCAGGCACCTGATTTTTCGATCAGATTTAATTGAGCACCCAGATTAATAATTTCACTTTCGCGTGATATACCTTCGTTATATAAAATATCAAATTCAGTCATCTTAAAGGGGGGAGCAACTTTGTTTTTAACTACTTTTACTCGCGTTTCACTGCCCAATATCTCTTCGCCTTTTTTAATAGATCCAATACGACGAATATCAAGACGAACTGACGCGTAAAATTTTAAAGCATTACCACCAGTAGTCGTTTCTGGACTGCCAAACATCACGCCAATTTTCATCCGAATCTGGTTAATAAAGATAACCAAAGTATTCGAGCGTTTGATATTAGCCGTTAATTTTCGTAAAGCCTGAGACATTAAACGTGCTTGCAACCCTACGTGAGTATCACCCATCTCACCTTCAATCTCAGCTTTAGGGGTTAGTGCAGCAACCGAGTCAACAATGACTACGTCTACCGCAGCAGAACGTACGAGCATGTCCGTGATTTCCAAAGCTTGCTCGCCAGTGTCTGGCTGAGATACCAATAATTCGTCAACATTCACACCCAGTTTTTGCGCATAACTCGGATCCAGCGCATGCTCAGCATCAATAAATGCTGCGGTGCCGCCCATTTTTTGACATTCAGCAATAACCTGGAGGGTTAATGTAGTTTTACCAGAAGATTCAGGACCATAAATTTCAACAACTCGCCCTTTGGGCAAGCCACCTATTCCCAGAGCAATATCCAACCCTAAAGAACCGGTAGAGATAGCTTCTATATCTCGCGAAACAGTGCTGTCGCCCATTCTCATTACAGAGCCTTTACCAAATTGACGCTCAATTTGCGAGAGAGCTGCGGATAATGCTTTTTGTTTGTTCTCTTCCATAATATTTTCCAATGATAGTAGTGTAGGGCAAAATTATCACACAGATGGAGCTAGGCGGCAAACTGATTATTACAAATTCGCAACGAGCCTTACATTCTTTCCCGAATCAGGGATAAAACGCCCTCTAAAGCGAATTGACAAGCAGCCATTCGGATCTCTTGCCGATTTCCTTTCAAGTGTTTTTTTTCCGTGCGAGGTGGCGTGCTTGAGGTAGCCCAGCCAAAACAGACGGTTCCTACGGGTTTTTCAATACTGCCACCATCGGGTCCGGCAATCCCGGTTACCGATAAGGCAATTATTCCCTTGCTGTGTTTAAGGGCCCCAAAAGCCATAGCAGAAGCTACCTCCTCGCTCACTGCACCAAACTTCTGAATTAAATACTCAGGCACTCCTAACATCTCTTGTTTTGCAAGGTTACTGTAGGTAACAAAACCTCGCTCGAACCATAAAGAACTTCCAGCCACATCGGTAATCTGGCTCGCGATAAGTCCGCCCGTACAGGATTCAGCCGTAACCAGTTGCCCATTGGCCTGAATTAAACAGGATGCAATATCTTTAAGTAAAGAAGAAACCGATTTCATGGAGGTGCCTTAATAAAAGAAAAACCCCTTAATTAAGGGGCTTTTCTAACGTACACAGAGAACGTCAGTAAATCCTAGTTGCTTTGATTTTGTGTATCAGCAGGTTTATTTTCATCAGCTGGCACAACAACTGTATTTCCTTTATCTTCTGTTGCTGGCACAACTACTGTTGTATCTGCTGGTTTAGAATTATCACCACAAGCAGTTAACAATAACGCCAAAAATCCTGTTGCAGCGATCATCATTAAACGATTCATAACCATTCTCCCTTATATAATTTAAGATTTTCATGTGAAATCTCTTTAATTCTAGCAAATATTCTCATGAAGTGAAGGACTTATCTAAAAACCTTCAAAAATAAAATTTATTTTTAATACCACAATGAGTTATTTTAACGCATACGATCTCTTTTACTGACTTCATTCAGGGGTTTTGTTAAAATCAACATAATTCAATTTTTTAAGTCATCATGATTACTTCTCATACACCAATGATGCAACAGTACTTACGCATTAAAGCGCAGTATCCGGACATGCTCCTGTTTTACCGCATGGGCGATTTTTATGAATTGTTTTTTGACGATGCCAAACGTGCATCGCAGTTACTGGATTTAACGCTCACTCATAGAGGTCAATCAGCTAATAAGCCGATTCCTATGGCGGGTCTGCCCTATCATGCAGTTGAAAACTATTTAGCCAGACTTTTAAAAAAAGGCGAGTCGGTAGCAATTTGTGAGCAAACAGGCGATCCGGCAACAAGTAAAGGACCGGTTGAACGGCAAGTTACCCGTATCATCACCCCTGGAACCATAACAGATGAAGCGTTACTCGATGCCAAAAAAGATAATCTGTTGGTTGCCATTCATCAGGAAAAAAATACCATTGGACTGGCCTGGGTTGAATTAAGCAGTGGCCGCTTCAATATCATGGAATTGAACGATCCACAGCAGCTGCAAGCTGAGTTAACACGACTTCAACCGGCTGAGTTATTAGTCGAAGAGTCATCACCACTGTACCAGTTATGCATGGGTTTCCCCGCTAAACCTCGTCCAGGGTGGGAGTTTGAAAAAGACAGTGCTGCCCGCCATTTAAAAGAGCAATTTCTGGTTGCAGATTTATCTGCTTTTGGAGAACGGGAACACCCCAATGCCTTAATTGCAGCCGGCGCCCTGTTAACTTACTTGCAAACCACTCAGAAGCAAGCATTACCGCATATCACTGCCCTTACCCTGGAAAATAATAACGATTATCTGCAATTGGATGCGGCCACTCAAAAACATTTAGAGCTTTTTGAAAATATCAGGGGAGGAACAGATAACAGTGTGCTATCGGTTCTTGATAAATCAGCCTCGACCATGGGCAGTCGCTTATTAAAAAGATGGTTAGGTAAACCCTTAAGAAACCATGAAGTCATTTATAAGCGTCAGGAAGCAATTGGTGAACTAATCCAGTTACAACAGGACGCTTTGATTCATCCATTTTTAAAACAAAGTTGTGATGTTGAGCGTATTGTGTCACGCATTGCCTTAAAATCAGCAAGACCTCGGGATTTAGTTGCTCTTAGAACCACATTAGCGCTGCTGCCCCAGTTGTTTTCTCTAATCGACGGCAATAAATCTAACTTAATCATTCAATTAAAAAAACATCTGGCTCCTCTTCCTGAAATCCAAAACCTGCTGGACTCGGCAATTATCGATAACCCACCCATGTTAATCCGTGATGGTGGAGTCATCGCACCAGGTTTTGATGACGAACTCGATGAATTAACTGCTTTAAGCAAGGATGCAAACGCCCGACTTACTGAGCTTGAGTCTGATGAAAAAGAGCGCACCGGTTTATCCACGTTAAAATTTGGATTTAATAACGTGCAGGGTTTTTATATTGAGCTTTCAAAAACTCAGGCTGAAAAAGCACCACTTCATTACCAGCGCAAACAAACGTTAAAAAATGTCGAACGTTATATCACTCCAGAACTTAAAGTGTTTGAAGAAAAAGTGCTTACGGCTCAGGTTAAGGCATTAGCGCGCGAAAAATGGTTATATGAAAAATTACTTGAGGAAATGCAAGGATACATAGCACAACTCACACTGCTGGCTGAGAGTTTGGCACAATTGGATGTCTTAGCAACTCTTGCAGAGAGAGCACAAAGTTTAAAATGGAACTGCCCCCAATTGGTAGCAAAAGACGGTATCTTTATTGAGGCCGGACGTCATCCTGTTATAGAACACCTGCTGCAAGAGCGGTTTATTGCTAATGATTTGAATCTGACCCCACAACAAAACATATTATTAATTACCGGGCCCAATATGGGAGGTAAATCTACTTACATGCGACAAACTGCATTAATCGTGCTCTTGGCGCATATAGGCAGTTTTGTTCCAGCAAAAAAAGTGACGCTTGGTCCTATTGACCGTATTTTTACCCGCATTGGTGCGAGTGATGATCTGGCTTCAGGTCGTTCGACATTTATGGTTGAAATGACCGAAACTGCAGAGATTCTTCGTCAGGCAACGAAACATAGCCTGGTCCTTATTGATGAAATTGGTCGAGGGACAAGCACCTATGATGGGATGGCGCTAGCCTATGCGTGCTGCTCACACCTTGCTTCGCAAATTAAAGCATACACTCTTTTTTCAACGCATTATTTTGAGCTCACCAAGTTACCCCAGGAACATTCATGCATCCGCAATATCCATTTACAAGCCTCCGTAGATACGGGACGAATTGTATTTTTATATCGCGTTGAAGAAGGTCCGGCAAATCGCAGTTACGGTCTTGAAGTGGCCGAGCTTGCCGGTATTCCTGCGGCTGTACTTAAAATTGCGCACACCCATTTAAATCAAATGCAGGAGCTAAAACAACCGATTAAGGTAACTCCTCCCTCAGGAGCCATCATCTCTCCTGTGCAGTCAGCTTTAGCACAAATTGACCCGGACAGATTAAGTGCCAAAGAGGCATTAGATCTGATTTATAAATTAAAAAATATGGAGGCAGCGGATGCTATTAATTAAACTCAGGATCTCATGAAAAAATTAGCTCGTTTTATCCTTATTTTTGTAAGTTGTTCGGTGTTTGCAGTAAGTAGTAAACCGGCTTCGTTTACTATAGTCGGGATATCCGGAAAGGTACTTAAAAACGTTGAAAAAAGATTGCTGGAATTGCAACAGTTAAAACCTTTTAGCGAGATCAGCACTGAAGAATTACGCATCCAGGTGAGTAACGCATTACAGCCTTATGGTTATTTTAAGCCCAACGTTCGAGTAATGGTTACAGGAACCTTAAAAGCAGCCATAGCGATTGATCCCGGACCGCAAACCAAGATAAAGACGCTAAATATTAAATTAACGGGAGAGGGAGCAGAAAACCCCCTGCTAAGAAAAACATTACAGGATATCCCTATTGCCGTAAATGACCCTTTTTTAACGTCTAAATATAATAAAACCAAAGAAAGTCTGACCAATACTGCAGAAAATCTGGGTTATTTACATAATTCGTTTACTCGCTCAGAAGTTCTGGTTGATGAAAATAATAACACCGCCCAAATTGATCTGGTTTTTGATACAGGCCCTTTATTTTATTTTGGTCAAGTTCAATTTGATCCTACCAATATTAACCCTTCACTGCTTCATCGATATGTGCCCTTCCAAGTGGGTCAGCCCTACTCCACCGATCAGGTTTTAAAGTTTAACAATTATCTTTCTGATAGTGGCTATTTTAGTTCCGTATTAGTAAAACCAAAGATAGGTGACTCGAATACAGTGCCAGTAGTGGTGCACCTACAACCTGTTCCCAAATATTCTTATACCTTAAGTGCTGGCTATGGTACTGATACAGGGATTCGAGGAAGAGCGGGGCTTAATATAATTCCCGTGAACAATAAAGGACATAAATTTAACGCCTTGGCCCAAGGTTCATTTAATCAGAACGCCCTTCAAGCTCAATATGTTGTACCTGGAAAAAATCCAATTGTTGACCAATACACCCTGACCGGTAACTTTTCTAATTTAAATTATGATGCGGGTTATAGTAATGCTTACTTGCTGTCTTTGGCACAACAACATAATCGCGACTTTTTTAAACGATCGCTCTCAATAAATGCACTGTATGAAAGTTTCAATTACACCAATCAGCCTAATACTGATCAGTTCATGCTTTACCCGAAGGCCACTTTTACCTTTAGTGAAACTCAAAATCAATTGTTTTCTCCATCGGGCTATAACATTACCTTTAAGGCGCTGGGAGCTAGTAAACTGACCTTTTCCAAAACATCGTTTTTCCAAACCGCTTTAGACGCAAAAGCAGCCTACATGATAGAGCCCTGGCGATTAAGGGTCTATAGCCATGCCATCCAGGGCTACACCGCGATCAATGATATTAATCAATTACCTCTCTCTTTAGCCATGTTGCTCGGGGGAACGGATAACATGAAAGCCTTTAGTTTTAATTCCATAGGTCCTGGAAAAAGAATTACTTACGGTGGTATTGAACTGCAAAAAGAAACGGTGAAAAATTGGTACCTGGTTGGATTTTATGATGCAGGGGATGTTTATAATCCCATAGCACGTCATATTCAATACGATGTTGGTGCTGCAATAATGTGGGTATCTCCCATTGGCCCCATTAAAATAGGCCTTGCCCAATCAATCAATAATCGCTTTCAGCGTGAGGGATCAAGTCCACGGTTAATAGTGAATATGGGGCCTGATTTATGAAACTTTTTATAAAAACTTGCTACATCATGCTATTGGTTTTACTAAGCCTGATAGGCCTTCTGGTATTTGGTGTAACCACCACTCCCGGCTTGTACGCTTTAGTTAAGACAGGCTCTATTTTTATCCCTGGAACAGTGCATATTAATCACGTAAAAGGACGTTTGCTTGACGAGTTTTCAATTGGAGAACTGGAATACCAAAATGACGCAACTTATATAAAAATAAGCAATTTGTCTGGCAAATGGCAATTAACTTCTTTACTGCATTCACAATTACCGGTGAAGCGATTAAATGCTGACTGGGTACAAGTAAAACAGGATGAAACCACTCATACTTTAAACAAAATCAGGCTGAACGGGCTGTTGACCAAACAGTTAATCACTCTCAATTCATTGCAATTCAATTATGAAGAACATCATGTAACAGGCCAATTACAAATCACCCCACTTATGCCCTATCCGATGACTGGTACAATAAGACTAAATCCAGATGCCAAAAATAAAAAATTACTACAAGGATTAATAAACATAGGTGGGGATTTAAATCAATTACATTGGACTGGAACCTTTAGTGGTCCAGGAGAAATTAATCTCAATGGTACTTTGACAGATTTTGCCAAGTTGGAATTCATTAGTAAGTGGCGCTCTGTTAACTGGCCATTATCTGCTGATACAGCCTTTATTAGCCCTGAAGGCCGAATAAAAATTGAGGGTACTCTACCCCATTTAAATCTGGAGTTACATTCGAAAATAAATCAGCCTCCCTATGAAAATTTACAAGTACGTGCCAATGTTCATGGAACTATTCCCTGGCTATGGAATTTTGAAGTGCAAATTACCCAACCCTATGATTCAAAATCTATCGTTGAGGGTTTATTTACCAGTGTTCTTATGAAAGGGTCGCTGCGCGATCCACAACATGGCTCATTAGAATTAACCGTGCAACCAGGTCATTACCAATTACCCAAAGACAGTCTCATTAAAACCCTGCCATTTAAAGGAGGAGTGATAAATGCCACTCTAACACCTGAACAACTCTCAGGAAAAGGTTCAATGGCAATTGATGAATATAAAAATCTCAACGTCAATTTCAGGCTACCCAAAATAGATTTGAGTCAAGGTCTGCCTCCCAAGCAACCCGTATTTGCAAATTTATCTTTAGTATTTAATTCCTTCGATTTTATTCAGGCGCTAACCCCGGAAATAAATAATCCCAAAGGAAGCCTTACTGTTTCTTTAAAAGCCAGAGGTACTCTCGAAAAACCTGTGATTGAAACTCAGTTAGCGCTAAAAGGAGGCAGTTTTAATTTGCCTGCCCTTGGTCTTGATTTAAATGCCATTGATCTAAACGTTGTTGGTAAGAAAAATAATTGGACAGCCAATGGATCGATAAGTTCAGCTAATAAAAAATTAATACTAAATGGTCAGGGAGCTTTATCCCCGGAAATTAATGGAAAAATTGCCATCCAAGGAACAGATTTCCCAGTGATGAATACCCAGGAGTATCAAATAAACGCTACACCCGCGCTTAACCTTGAATACAAAGATTCAGCACTGAACATTAATGGAACAATATTAATCCCTTATGCTCAAATTAAACCGCAAACTTTTTCAAGTAGTCTTGCGCTTTCTGATGATGTCATTTTCAAACGTAAAGAAGAAAAACCCGCTACCCCATTTAATACTCGGATGGATATTAAATTGGAAATGGGCAATGAAGTGGAGCTTACTGCTAAAGGATTACACGCAATATTGGCAGGAAAGGTGCATCTGATTCAGATGCCCATGGGGCCAATTAATGCCACCGGTCAATTAAATGTAACCAAGGGAGAATATAAAGCTTATGGTCAGGATTTATCCATAGAACAGGGGGAGTTAATTTTTACGGGAGGTCGAATTGATAATCCAGGTATCAACGTGCGCGCTACTAAAAAAATTGACACGTCCACTTCAAATGTTGCAGGAACGAATCAACTTCTTGATTTCAATAATAATAATTTACAAAATGCAAATGTAAGGGGCAATATAAGTGTGGGAGTGGAAGTTTCTGGTCGGTTGAGTCAACCTAAAATCCAGTTATTCAGCAATCCATCCATACTGTCTCAAGCTGATATTTTATCCATGCTGGTGCTTGGTCGACCTGCAAATCAGGCGAATAAAGCTGGAGGACAATTATTACTTGCGGCCATTTCATCGATGAACTTAGGTGGCGGTACCAATGGAACCCAACTTCTTGACCAGTTAAAACAGAAAGCAGGGATTGATTTAAATGTGCAAACAAATAGTAATTATAACCTGGCAACCAATCAGGTAAGTGATAATACCTCAGTTGTGGTTGGGAAATCACTTTCGAAACGAATGTATTTAAGTTATAACGTAGGTTTATCGCAATCAGATCCTAATGTTCTGACTCTTAAATACTTATTAAATAAATTTTTTAGTATTCAAATCAGCAATAGCACAACTAGTAACGGGATAGATTTCTTATATACCTCAACTAAAAAATAGCTGATTTTTTTAAAGGACAAATATGAATCACAATACCTTACCGTTACGGTTATCCCGCTTAAGGCAAAATTCTATGTCACGGTCTTTAATGAGAGAGACCCGATTGCATCCGCAAGACTTTATTGCCCCCTTATTTATTTCTGAAGAGTTAACCGCTTCAAAAGCAATTAATGCAATGCCAGGATATTATCAATTAAGTCTGAACTCTCTCTCGAAAGAAATAGAAACACTGACTGCACTTGGTATACCTGCGGTGCTTCTTTTTGGAATCCCTGAACATAAAGATGCACTAGGGTCTGAATCCTATAATGAACAAGGTATTATTCCTAGAGCCATTCAAAAAATTCGCGAGACCGAAAAGGATATTTTGATTATTACCGATCTGTGCTTTTGTGAATATACTGATCATGGACATTGTGGTGTGTTACAAGGCGACCGAATTGATACGACTAGAACCCTTGAACTTATAAAAAAACAGGCCATAGCTCATGCTAAAGCGGGTGCAGACTGGATAGCACCTAGCGGAATGACGGACGGTATGGTCGCAGCAATAAGAAGCGCACTTGATTCTGCCGGTTTTCATCATATCCCCATTTTAAGTTACAGCGCCAAATATTGCTCGTGTTTGTATGGCCCTTTCAGAGAAGCAGCTCAAGGTGCGCCCCAATTTGGCGATCGTAAAGCATATCAAATGGATCCCGCCAATAGTCACGAAGCAGTCCGTGAGACAGGAATCGATATTGCAGAAGGCGCGGATATGATCATGGTAAAACCTGCAGGATTTTACCTGGATATTATCTATAAACTAAAAAAGAAATTCCCTGAAGTGCCCCTATGCGCCTATCAGGTAAGTGGGGAATACTCGATGATTAAATGTGCGGCACAAAATCAGCTAATTAACGAAAAGCAGGCAATGATAGAAAGTTTGACGGCCATTAAACGTGCGGGTGCAGATTTTATTATTACTTATTTTGCCAAGGATATTGCTACACTATTGAAAGAAGAACGATGACATTAAGGAGAATAACATGAAGAATACAAATAAACCTGGAACGCCACCTCTAACGAATCAGCCCAAAACGGATGACAGCAGTAACCCTGGGAATAAACATCCTGGTAATAGAGCACCAAACGATATAGAGAAGAAAGGGTTTTCCAAAAAACCAATTAAAATTACCACGCCTTAGACAGCATTGGGTTGAAAAATACTGTGCGGCGGTTTATAAAAAATGAGCCTTTTTGACCCGAGCATTTTCCAGAAAGAGAAGCCGCAGACAGGTTATCTGCATGGGAAGAAACAAGAAAAATCGGTTGCCGACATCTTTTATAAACCCTCGATTATCCCTTTGGCGAGTTGTGATTTTTAGCTGAAAGCTTGCCTAGCATCTGACAATCCCCTATAGTAACCTTTTTTAATATAGATTTATTCATAATCCAGTTGGAGATATCCATGATATTAACGCTAAAAAAATGGTCAGCGGTTGCCTTGTGCTTGGGTTCTGTCAGTGCTTTTGCGAGCCCCACTCATTTAACAACGCATAATAACACTGATTTGGAATCTAATGCCTTTGTTGCCGGCACTGTTCCTTCACCCTACCCCACAGGAGCTCACACTACTCGCCAGGTTTATTGGAATATGGTACGACTGGCCTGTTTTGGACATACAACAAATGGGAAGTGTCCCGCTGTAATCCGTATGGCAACGAATACCGCACATCCATTTGATGTGGGCACTGTATCTATGGATTTGGAAAGCGGCGATATTTCACCTAAAACAATTACCGGAAATGGTTATACGTTAACCGTCAATGGTCCTGGTGAAGCAACTTTAACCAAAAATTAATTTTTGCATGACCATTACCTATCTTACAAAGATAGGTAATGGTCATTATAATTTAATAATGATGCCCTAATATGTTCCTTTCTGCCTTTGCGCAAATTATTCAGCTTAATATGATATGATATAACCCGTATAACCTCGCGGGCATTCCTGTATTACGCTACGCGAATACCAACCACCATAAATTCATCTTAGGTAACCTGCATTGTAGCCCGTAATAGACGAAGTCGTATTACGGGTGCTTAGATCAATTATCTCTGTATTACGCTTTATTAATACAAGCATGAACTATAAATATAAGTAATGACCTTTAATCATAATATCTAAATTGTTCCTTTATTTAGCAAATAAAGAAGGAAGTGAGTGTTGGGTCAAAATGACCCAACCTACGTCTTTAAAAATGAGCATTTCCGGTGTTGTATAACTATAAACTTTAAACCTACGTCTTTAAAATTGGGCGTTTCCGGTTTGGTAGAACTATGAACTTTACCTTTAACTTAGTGAGTGTTGGGTCAAAATGACCCAACCTACGTCTTTAAAAATTGGCATTTTCTGTTTTGTATAACTATAAACTTAAACCTGCGTCTTTAAAATTGGCGTTTCCGGTTTGGTAGAACTATGAACTTTACCTTTAACGTAGGTTGGGTCATTTTGAACCAACAGGCGAGTCCTTCCTGTATCTGCTAAATTAATTCAGTGCTATGAGATACATTACCTAATAGGTAACTTTCGATATTGCCTGTATTACGCTTTGCTAATACAGCTTACGAAACGTTAACTAATACTGTAAATAAACAGACTAGTTGTAGCCCGTAATAGACGAAGTCGTATTACGGGTTCTCAGGTATCTCTGTATTACACTTTGTAATAGAGGAATGGAACTGTAAAAAAAGAATGAAGAATGAGAGGATTTTCAACTTTCAGAAATAAAAAAGCCACGCTAAGCGTGGCTTTTTAAAGGATAAACCTTATTTAGTTGCAACAACTGGAGGTGGATCAAGGGTCCATACAACTTGCGCACCAACCAGATCAGCTCTCGCTTTACCAAGCGCGTTAACGTTATAACTGGAGGTTGTTGATAAAGCATCAGTTCTATTGATAATTGCATCATTAGCACCGAACAAATGAGTGTAACCCACGTCAAATCCAATAGTGTCACGCATTTGGTAATGAGCACCAATCGATAAAGCCCAACGATCAGCATCAGGTAAACGGACATCTCTATCGATATCATTAGTTGGCGTTTGGTCATATCCACCACCTACACGCAACATCCAAGCATCATTAAATCGATAGTTGGCACCAATTGCCGCACGCCATGCATCGCTGTAATTCTGGGGTGATAATGAGTTAACTCGAACCTGAGTAGTGCCAGCAAGACCTATAGAGGGAGCAGCAACATTATTCAGTTGAATTTCTTTAAAACTACTCCAGCCAGTAAATACAACCGAGCCTAATAATGCTAACTTTTCATTAACATCATGGTAACCACTTAAAGTAACAATATCTGGTAAATTAACAGAGTTACTCGTCAGGTCATTACTTCTGCTTATGGAAACAGCAGGAGGTGTTACTGGGCCAAAAATACTGGCAGGGTTCGCCAGAGGACCAGTCAAGCGACTGTAACCATTGAATTTGTGTCTCATGTGCGACTGATAATTTAGACCAATACGGGTATGCTGGTCATTAAAAATACCCATTGCGCCGACATGATAACCAACGCCTACAGAATTTCCTTTGTTATAACTTAATGAATCAACACCTGCTGCATTAAATGGTGGAATCACATTACCGTAAATAGTGGGTGCACCCAGCATCCGATTAAATTTTACGCGAGCATATTGCAAGTCCAAACCTGCACCAACTGCAAAATTATCAGATAATCTGCTACCTATCTCGGGGGAAAGATTCGTGGTAAGGAGTTCTGTAAAGGTAGCCTGATATCTCACTGAAGATTGAGGACCCCAATCTGTAGCCAAACCAAAAGGAGCGATCATACTTATACCAACAGTAGTATTAGCACCTACAGGTAATGCGGCATGGAATGAAGGAACAAAAGCGTTTTCACCACCATCAATCCCATTAAAATTTTGAACGTAAGGAACAGGAGCTGCAGCAAATGTGCTTGTACCGGTCAGTTCTGCCTTTGGAAACACACCAACACCACCAAATACTGCTTGCTTTTCATGAAGCAGGGATAATCCAGCTGGGTTATACCATCCAGTCGAAGCATCTGCCGCTTCAGCTGCGATGCCTGCTGCAAAGTTTCCTGTAGCATAAGCAGAACCTTCGGTATATAAAGAAAAACCACCAGCATGAGCCGCAGTTGTTGTTAAAACACCAATCACCGCAGCACTAACTAGTGATCTTAGGGGTTTGTGCATGTTTTTCACTCCACACTCCTTAATTATGATACTTCCAAATTCGAATTGATCTTCTAGACGATAATAAATGAATTTATGCTGATTTCAAATGTTTAAACATAATTATTTCCGTTTAGATTCAAATAGTAATGAATTAAAATTCATGCTGCTCTATTTAATGCCATCCTGAACAATTTAACACATGAACTTTCTCATAAAATTTAAATAATTATATTTTTAATTTAAAAAAATAAACTCATAATGAGTTACTAGTACTGATAATCCAAACACTATAATTAAAAATAAAACACCATTTTAAATTATATCTTTTCAATAATTATTTTTTCTTATATATAATGCGGTATTTTAAATACAAAATAGGGAAGTTGTTTGAAAATAGCTATTATTGGAGGGTCGATCGCAGGATGTGCTTTAGCCTTATTTTTGAAAGATAAACATGATGTAACTGTTTTCGAAAAATCAAACAATTTAAGGTCACGTGGTGCGGGAATTACTGTTTCTCCCCAACTACTGGATACATTATTTACCAAAGACATATTAGATAGTGATATCATAACCTACGCTGCTCAGAAACGAACTTTTTATTATAAATCTCCAAATGAACATTACGGAATCCCCTTCTGGCATCAAGATATCTCAATGGTAAGTATGCATTGGGAGACTCTTTTTATTAATCTGCGCAAGCGCATACCCGATGAAATATATCAGTCGGGAGCTAAAATACTAAACGCCACCATAAAGGATGGTAAAACACCAGGCATCACTTTAGAAAATGGAGAAAATCGGCATTTTGATTTGATTGTTTTTGCTGATGGTTCTCATTCTCTTGGGCGGAAAATTATTTCTGAAAACTCTCAACTATCCTATTCGGGATATGTTGCCTGGCGAGGCGTTCTGAATTTTGATTCTATTGGCGAAAAAGCCCACTTTAACAATAATATATCTTACTATTGCTTCGATAGCGGTCATTTACTGGTTTATCTGATTCATCATAAAGGAATTAAAAAATTAAATTGGCTATTTTACGAAAAATTATCTGAAGAACAATTACAGGACCTCGAAAATAACTCGCAATTTAATATCTCCACTAGAGCAAAACAACATCTCTACCAATTAGCCAAGACAAAATTACCCTTAATGATAGCCCAGATCATTCTTGATACTCCATCACCTTTTATGCAGAAAATTAAAGATGTACGGGTTCACAAACTGGTGACTGATCGGGCTCTTTTACTGGGGGATGCCAGTATCATATTACGCCCTCACGTGGGCAATGGTGCATCCCTCGCAATTGAGGATGCATTAAGCTTAAGTGAGCATTTATCCAACTATGATGACCCGCAGAAAGCTATCGAACGCTGGGAGGAACATACTCTTCCGAAGCGATTGAACACATATGCCCTATCCGAACGCATGGCGGATGCATTAGTAATGAATCCCGTTTCCTGGCAAGAAATGAGCCCCAGTAAAATGGACATCTGGTGGCAAAAAATTCTTCTGGGAGAAAAATGGTTTGAATCATCCAAACCGCAACCAATCAATAATTAACAATGTATTGAATAATTTGTCGCACTTTAAGACTTTAAAACATACCATTGCCATTAGCTGATTGAGTGGGAATATTTTGGGTTACATCCCAATGTTCAACAATTTTATGATCTTCCAGCCGAAAAATATCAATAATCGCATTCCCCAGGGTCCCGGGCTCTCTAACCGAATGCACATGCAATATGACATAATCTCCCTCAGCGATGACCCGCTTGATGTCACTGTGGGCGTTGGGATAATTTTGCTTTAAATAGGCAATAAATTCTTTAAACCCCTCCACTCCATCCTGCGCAACAGGATTATGTTGAATATACCAGGGGCCAAGATACTGGGCAGCCCCAGAAAAATCCTTGTCGTTAATCGCTTTTTGATAAAATTGGGTCACTATAGATTTGTTTATGTCTTGAGAATTTTTCTGAGCATGGCTCGGATTAATCCCCAAATAGAATCCTAATACTATTAATGCATATAAATGTTTCATTTTATTTCCTTTTTAATAAAATTTATCATCTTATATTGAGTTAAATTTATATTCAAAGAAATAAAACTGATGAAACAGCAGTTGTTATTTTTGTTAGCCGGCATATACTCAAAAAAACATCAAAATTTGATACTACATGATTCATCCTGATAAGTGGTTATCCATTAAAAAAGAAGGTTTGTACTGTATACCAGGTCAATTTTATGTTGATCCCTTTTTACCTGTACCCAATGCTTTGATAACTCATGCTCATGGAGATCATGCCCGTTCTGGTCATCAGCACGTAATTGCTCATCCAGCCACTCTTGCTATTATGAGTATTCGTTATGGTGACGAATTTAGCGTCACAAAAAAACCTTTAGGCTATTTCGAGCGGTTGACCATAAATAAAGTTGAGATTTATCTGCTACCAGCAGGCCATATTTTAGGAAGCGCTCAACTGGTAATTGAGTACCAGGATACCCGCTTAATTATTTCCGGTGACTATAAAAGGATTGCTGATCCCACCTGTGAACCTTTTGTTGCTGAACCCTGTGATGTTTTTATCACTGAGGCAACGTTTGGCCTTCCTGTTTTTAAACATCCTCCAATAGAACAGGAACTTAACAAATTAATTAATTCACTCACGCAATTTCCTGAACGCTGCCATTTGCTAGGAGTATATGGACTGGGGAAATGCCAGCGCGTGATCAAAACATTGCGTATGATGAATTATAATCAACCCATTTATCTACACGGCGCATTAATCAAATTATGTGCCTTTTATGAGTCCATGGGTATTTCATTAGGGGAGCTCCTGCCTGCTTCATCGCTCAATGTGGAGCAATCAAAAGGAAAACTGGTCTTATGCCCTCCCAGCGCATTGCATGACCGGTGGAGCCGAAGATTTTCAAAGGTGCTGGTTTCTATGGCGTCTGGTTGGATGCAAATTAGAGCTCGCGCGAAACAAAAAGGAATTGAATTACCTCTGGTAATTTCTGATCATGCGGATTGGCATGAGTTGACTCAAACCATAAAAGAAGTAAATCCGAAAGAGGTCTGGATCACCCATGGTCGTGAGGAAGCATTAGTTTATTATTCCATACAGCAAGGTTATAAAGCTCAGGCGCTCCATTTATTGGGGTTTGAAGAGCAGGAGGATTAAGCATGAAGAAATTTGCCCAGCTGCTTAATCAACTCTATTTCACCTACAGTCATTTGGATAAAATCGAATTAATCCATCAATTTTTTCGCACCACTCCCGACCCTGAGCGTGGATATGCCTTGGCCATAATGGCTAATACCCTCGATTTTCCGACCTTTAAACGGGCATTAATCAGAGAACTTATTAAAGATAAAACCGATCCAGTCCTTTTTGAATTATCCTACGATTATGTGGGTGATATATCTGATACCATTGCCCTAATTTGGCCAGATTCCGCTCAAGATGAAGAGTTACCGCTACTTTCCGAATTAATAGCAGCCTTTCCTCTTTTAACAAAAGAAGAGCAGCCTGGTTATTTAATCAATTTACTCGACAAGTCTAACCCTGTTGAACGATGGGCTCTTTTAAAATTGGGGACAGGAAGTCTGCGCATTGGCATTTCCGCGCGCTTTTTAAAAAATGCCCTGGCATTATATGGTGAGGTCGCTGTTGAAGAAATAGAACACATATGGCATGGAATAACCCCCCCCTATATTGAGCTCTTCGCGTGGCTTGAGAAGAAATCCAGCAAACCGCAACTTACCGAGCAGATTTTTTTTCATCCGGTTATGTTATCCCACGCATTGGAAGAAAAAGATCTCGCTAAAATTGATCCGCAATTGTTTTCCTTTGAGCGCAAATATGATGGGATCAGGGTTCAGGTGGTGGTTAGTAAAGAAGATAAAGCCTTATATACCCGCACCGGCGATAACATCAGTCATTCATTTAGCGATTTACTTGATTCATTCAATGAAACCATAGTTTTAGATGGTGAGCTAATCATTTTAACCGCTAACGGCATCGGGAGTTTTAATGAGTTACAACAACGCCTTAATCGCAAATCTCCTTCTAAAAAATTAATGACAGAATCTCCTGCTGGAATTATTCTTTACGACATACTCTCTCTGAATAACGAAGATGTACGCCATCTTCCCTTCCTTGAGCGACGAAAAATTCTGGAGCAATGGGTGCTCTCCCATCCAGCATCAACTATTTTATTATCTGACTTGTTACTATTAAAAAATGATCAAACACTGCACGATTTAAAACAACAAATACTGCTAGAAAATCATCCGGCAGTTGAAGGGCTAATGATCAAACACCAGCAAAGCCCCTACATTGCCGGACGCCCCAAAGGACATTGGTATAAATGGAAACGCGAACCCCTCATTGTCGATGCCATTTTAATGTATGCTCAACGTGGTCATGGCAAACGCTCCTCCTACTATTCGGATTACACCTTCGGTTTATGGCAGGAAGGGGAATTATTACCCATTGGCAAAGCCTATTTTGGTTTTACAGATGAAGAATTATTGCTGCTTGATAAATGGGTACGCCACCACACTATTAATACCTTTGGCCCGGTGCGCGAAGTAGCAAAAGAATTAGTTCTTGAAGTAGCTTTTGATGCAGTTAATTTATCTTCCCGTCATAAATCAGGAGTAGCCTTGCGTTTCCCCCGCATCAGCCGCATCCGCTGGGATAAACCAGCGGCGGAGGCTGATGAATTAGCCACTTTAATTAAATTAATTAAATGATTCACCATTACCATATTTGTAAGCTTTTGAGGTTACAAAAGCAGGGAAATGACTTGAGGAACAAAAATGCTTTACTTCTGGGAAAAGCCTAAAAATTGCACTAATAATTTAATTGCTGTATACAGAAGAGATATATCACCGGATCGGTTTTTATTCTTGGATGGCATTACTGTTGAAAAAGAAAAAATAGATCAAAAAGCTATTTTTAAACATTCGATGAGTAAGGATAAAATTATTAGTTACGACTGTATACCTAACAATTCTGAGTCGCCTTTAGTAAATCAGCGAATTGTTGAATTATTGCTTGAACATGCTCCTGATGACGTGCAATTTATTGATGCAGAAGTTCATTGTAAAGATGGCGTTTTAACCAATTACAAATTATTAAATGTGACATCTACCTTTACAGGTATTGATCATGAAAAGTCAATTTATACTAAATTCCAAGATACCGATCATATTTTGCGTTTTAGGCGTTTGGTTTACAAGCCAGGATGTATGGGTATTCATATGCTGGCAAGAGATAATGAATACAAAGTTCATTTATTAATTGCTGAAGAGATAAAACAACTTTTTGAAAAAGAAAAATTCAAAGGCATTTGGTTTGTTACCCCAGAGGAATTGTTTGCTCTTATATATTCATAACGTCATTATAGGTGATGATATATAGCAAGCCGTTTACGGTAAAACTTTTGGAGGCCGTAGTTGGTGAAAACTTTAATCATAATATAATTTGAGCATTTCAAAGTTACTATTATTAAGTCCGACTGGCTTAATAGGAAAAATATATGATTTATTTATGGGAAGACCCAAAAAATTGTACCAATAAAATGATTGCTGTGTATGAAAGAGATATATCACCCGATCGTTTTTTATTTTTGCGTGGTACTCCCGTTGAACAAGAAAAAATAATTAAATCAGCTGTCTTTATACATATGATGGTGAAAGATAAAATAAGAAGTTACGATTGCATCCCTAATAATTCCGCCTCACCTTTAGTGAATCAGCGAATTATTGATTTATTACTGGAATTTGCTCCTGATGATGTGCAGTTAATTGATGCAGAAATTCATTGTAAAGATGGCGTTTTAACCCATTACAAATTATTAAATGTCATCTCTACCTTTATTGGATTGATTATGAAAAATCAATCTGCACCCGATACGACGGCATACCTGGTATTATGGGGTTTAAATATTTAGTTTTTAAGCATGGGGCCCTCGGCCCACATCAAGTGGCAAGGAATGAGGAATACAAAGGTAATTTGGTCGTATCTGAAAAAATTAAGCGAATTTTTGAAAAAGAAAAAATTAAAGGTGTTTGGTTTGTTCCGCCGGAAGAATTGTATGCTCTTTTATATTCGAGACATTGATTAAAAAATACGAATACTCTAAATACCAAGGAGTGCTTATATGCTCCCCACCGCCTACGTACCTCGGCTTGTCCGAGGTATCCAGAAGGATGTTCAGTTAAGAGAAAATTTTGGGTAAAATTGATCACAAAAACATTAATTTCAAGAATTAATATTACTATTCGTCTATATGTGTTGCCAATTGCCCCTTCACCTACGTGCCTCGGCTTGACCCTGTCTCTTGATCACATCTTATCCATAAAGATGTTCTGAGCGATTAGAAAACCTTCTATTCGCTCATTCAATTTAGACCAACCGTTCCAAATAGTTGACCATGCCGCTTTACCCGTTCTCTTGGAATCGGTCCATCCTC